>JBQCEJ010000654.1:0-2087 GCA_051960355.1 Verrucomicrobiota bacterium
CATTCAAAACAAAAACACTGTCAGTCAATAACCCCCATAACTTGAAACAAATATGAAAACCCAATTCTCCCTTCTGGCTCTGGCGGCCGCGTTCGCTGGCAATCTGGTCGCAGCGCCGCAATCCTTCGACTTCAAAGATCCCAAAGGCGTGAACAACGCCGTGTTCAAACTCGATGCGCCGCTCGAAGCCGTCACCGGCAGCGCGAGCGGCATCTCTGGAACGGTCGCCTTCGATCCCGCCGAACCCGCCGCGACCAAGGGCAAGATCGTTGTCGCCAGTGAATCGCTCACCGTCCCGAACTCAATGATGAAAGGCCATCTCCACAGCGACAAGTGGCTCGACGTGGCGAAATATCCGGAGATCACCTTCGACGCCAAAGAACTCAAAAACGTGAAAACGCAAGGCGATGTAACTACTGCGGATGCCGTCGGCACGTTCACGTTGAAAGGCGTTTCCAAGGAAATGACCATTCCGGTCAAACTCACGTATCTGAAGGACAAACTCAGCGCGCGTTTGCCCAGCATGAAAGGCGACCTGCTGGTGTTGCGCTCGAATTTCAGCATCAAGCGCAGTGACTTCAACATCATGCCGCATCAAATGGAAGATAAAGTGTCGGATGAAATCGAACTGGCGCTCAGCATCGCCGGCGCCTCGGTGAAGTGACGAACTCCTGTCCAGTTTCAGCGGACGTGATTCCGCTGAAACTCTCGCGGGAAAACGGCAGAAGATGGGAACCGCCCGCGAACGACACGGATTACCCGAAGCAAGAAGCCGGAAGTTGCCGCCGAACCGCGAAGCAATGGCTCCGCGAGTTCCGTCAGCAGTTGTTCCACTGTGAAGAAACGGCAGGCCAATTCGATTGGAGGCTGCTGGGTATTGTTTCCGGAATGAATCAAGAATCACTGCGTTCGTTTCAGAGGATGTCCAGCGGGCTCTTCACGAGTCATACACCGGCATAGCCGGACTGGACGTCATCCTGCCATTCCTTCCGCACCGATTCGAGATGGGTTTGGAGTTCGGCCTTGAGGCACTCCGGGATCATGGTCTGGTTTCCTTCAGATGAAGATCCTTCACCCGCAAGCGGAGCAATTCCATGACGCGCAGCCCGTGCCATGGAGCAGGCGCAGAGGCAGGGAGTAGGCCGGTTCCACGGCGGCCACCCGAGGGACATTTCTAAAGAGTTTTGACCGCCGTTCGCGAGTTCGCACGTTCAACCCTCAGAAAACCTCGATTTTGACGCCTTTTCCTTGATGTTGCGGAACCCGCTGTTTACGTTTCGCGCGCAATCCATGAGCGAAATTTTAGTCATCGGCCATCGTAATCCCGACACTGACGCGATCTGTTCCGCCATCGGCTATGCGGAATTCAAACGCCGCACCGGAATGCCGGAGGCGGTCGCCGCGCGATGTGGCGATACGAACGATCGGATCGATTTCGTGCTGAAAACCTTTGGCGTGCCGCCGCCCAAGTTCGTCGCGGACGTTTCGCCCAAGGTCTCGGATGTGATGCAGCGCCGTATCATGAGCGTGACGCCAGACGCCACGGCAGCCGAAGCGTTGCACTTGATGGATGAGCGCGACATTCGGATTCTGCCGGTACTCGATGAAATGCGACGGTGTCGCGGATTGCTGTCACTTTTCAAGCTGAGCAAATTTCTTTTTCCCGCGGCCAACCGGCTCGTGGATTCGCGACGCGTGTTGTCGTCGCTGAACAATCTGGCGCAAACTCTCCACGGTGAACTGCTTGTTTCGTTCGAAGCTGATCGCGAGGAAGATTTGATCATGATCATCGGTGCGATGAGCCCCGAATCGTTTGCGGAACGGTTGCAAACCATCCTGCGCGAAAAGCTCGTGGTGGTGGTGGGCGATCGTCAGGACATTCAGGAAACCGCGATCAAAGAAGGCGCGCGGCTGGTGATTGTGACCGGCGGTTTGACAGTGGAAAAGCGCTTGATCGAAGCCGCCAAACGCAAGCGCGTCAGCATTCTGACTTGTCCCCACGACACGGCGACGACCTCGGCTTTGAGTCGCGCCGCCGTGGCGGTGCGGCATGTCTTGAATGAAAACTTTGTCTGCTTTCGCGAACA
>JBQCEJ010000655.1:0-3614 GCA_051960355.1 Verrucomicrobiota bacterium
GGGATGGATAGCCCGCTACAGACCTCTTCGGGTTTTCAGATGTCCACCCTCGCGCCTGACCCACTTGAGCCTTATCGCGCAGGGCTTCGGGCATTGGTCCGGCGGGACTCCGTCCCCACCAGCGTCTTCTTCCAGTATGGCATCACCACCAATCTTGATATCACCACCGACGTGGTCGACGTGGGAACGGGAGAAGACCAGGTCGAGGCCTCGGTGCTGGTTACGAATCTTTCGAAACTGACTGCCTATTATGTTCGCGCCGCCACCATCCGGGACGGCACTACGAACTTCGGCACGACCCTCACCTTTAACACCACAAACGATATCGTCACCCTCCCGGCTTCCAATATCTCGGTAGGCAGCGCGCGGCTGAACGGCTTCGTGGCTCCCAATGGGCAGCCCATGTCGGTGTTTTTTGAATACTGGCGAAGTGGTTACACCAATACCACGCCCCCGACTATCGTGAACGGGGGTCAGGAATTTGTCCCTTTCGAAGTGGACGTGGAAAACCTCCTGCCCGGCACGTATCATTATTATCGAGCAGTAATATCGAATCCGGCCGGTCTCCGTTACGCCAACACACAATATTTTCGGACCGCACCCCCAATCCAGATCCAGTCGGCTTCGCGGCAAGGTTCTGAAGTGCGGATCAGTTTCAACGGGCTGGAGGGCATATCCTACGCCTTGATGGGCTCCCCCGATCTGGTCACCTGGACCGAATTGACCAACGCCACACCCGATTTCACGGGCACCTTTTCATTGAGCGACTACGACACCGCAGGGAATGACGTGCGCTTTTACCGGATCCGGATCACCCACCCGTCAACGCGCCATGCGCGCTAGTCGGCTTCGGAGATGAAACGGGGCCGAGCTCTCAGGACTCTGTTTCAGAGTTCGGTTCGAGCGTTTTGGTGAACTTAGCCACGGCTTCGCCGCGGGAATGGACATGGAGCTTGCGGTATACGCTTTTGACGTAATCGCGCAGCGTGTCAATGCTGATGCCCAGTTCTTCGGCAATCTGCTTGTAAGCCTGTCCCTTGGCCAATCCGGTGAGCAACTCGCGCTCGCGTCGGGAGAGATTCTCCATCTCGGCTGCCACCGCCCCCTTGTTATTGAAATGCTGCACCACCTGCCGGGCGATATATCCATTCATCGGCGATTCGCCTTGATAGACTTGCCGAATGGACGCGAGCAGATCCACCGAGACGGCGCGCTTGAGCAGGTAGCCATTGGCTCCAGCCAGCAGCGCTGAAAACACCCGCTCGCTATCGCCGTAAACCGTCAGCATCAGCACCGAAAGATGAGGGAGTTTTAGTTTGATCTGCCGCACACAATCCACGCCGTTCATCTTAGGCAGGCCGATGTCCATCAGGACCACATCCGGGCTAACCGCCGGAACCATGGCCAGGGCCTCCTCAGCAGAAGCGCAGGCGCCGATACAGCGCATGTCTTTGGCCGCATTAATCGAATCAACAAGGGTGGCACGGATCCACTCATCATCGTCAACGACGACCACACGGATGGGCTCCCCGCCCGGCGTGGCATGAGCCGCGGCCCCGGCGGCCGGGTGAGCGGCTGCAATGGCGGGAGCGCCCAAGGGAACTGCTTTTTCTTTCTTCGGTTTCATCTCAGGCGTTTGGGTCAATCCGCCGTCCCACATGTCAAAAGGCGGGAGGAGAGGGGCACCTCGAAACGGATGCGGGTGCCTTTGTCCGGGGCACTCTCAACCCGGCAGGCACCGCCGAGGAGGGCCAGGCGGTCCCGCATGTTTTGCAAACCACGGGAATGCACCATTTCAGGAGCGAAGCCGCCGCCATCATCGGCGACGTCCAAACACATGATGCCAGCGTCCAGGCGCAGGCCAATATGGACGCGCCGGGCCTGGGCGTGGCGCACAGCATTCCTCAAGGCTTCCTTGAAGGCCAGGAAGAGATTGTGCCGCAACGAGGAATGGATTGTCACCGAGGGAAAGGTTAGCGGCAGGTCCAACTGGCACTCGATGGAGGTATTGGCCAGGTATTCCTGCGCGTAGCGCAATAAATAATTAGCCAGCCCGTCGAACGTGTCGTGGCGGGGATTCACTGCCCAGACCAGCTCGTCCATGCTGTTCGTCATCTCAGTGATGGTGTCGCGCAGGAGCACGGCCCGCTGGCGGGATTCTTCGGGTAGCCGGGGCTCCTGAACCACCGATTCGGTAAGCAGGGCGGCCTTGGTCAATCGCGAACCTAAATCGTCGTGCATGTCTCGGGCAATGCGTGCGCGCTCCCGTTCGACGAGCTGTTGCTGTTGGAATTGGAGGATTCGGCGCCGGGTGCGCAGCCGTCCGAGCTGCCAGACGCCGCCGAGAGAAGCCACCAGCAGGAGCAGGCCCAAGGAAGCTTGAAACGCGGGCCGCTCCCAAAGAAAGGGCTGAATAAACAGGACAAGGGAGGCGGGGCGGCTGTTCCAGACTCCATCTTCATTGGAGGCAATGACTTTGAACGAATAATGTCCCGGGGGAACATGGGTATAGGTGACTTCGCGACTGGTACCCGCCTCGACCCATTGACTATCGAGCGGCTCCAGCTTGTGCATGAAGCGGACCCGGTGAGCCGCTCGCAGGCAGGGCACGTCGAAGGTGATGCGAAAACGCCGCTCGCCCAGGGGCAGGGTCAGTTGTTCTTCGGAGCGCGCGAGCGTTACGGCTTCGGTGTCCGTGTTGACCTGCTCGATCCAAACGGGCAGAGAATTGGTATTGATGCTGATCAGGGATGGGGTGACCACCACCACCCCGGATTTGGTCGCAAACCATAGGCGTCCGTCGGCGGTGCGGCAGACCGCCGGCTGATTTCCGGCAGAGCATTCCTTGCTCTCCAAGCCATCGGCCTCATCCAGCACCAGGCACTTGATTTTGGGGAGTGATTGGTCCGCGCAGCGATTCAGATCCTGCAAGGTGACGGCGCAGATGCCGGCGTAGGTGCCCATCCACAGGCGTCCGGCATTGTCTTCAATGAGCTGGCAGATCGTATCGGAGGGCAGGCCCTGCCGTTTAGTGATTACGGAAAAATGGCCGTTGTGAAGGCGAAGCAATCCGCTGCCATCGGTGCCAATCCACAGATTTCCGTCACTGGCTTTGAAGAGGGAGATGAGATTTTCGCTCGGCAAACCGTTGATGGCATGCAAGAGGGTAGTGCCTTGGGGGCGCCAGTGGCCCAAGCCGACACCATAACCACTGTACCAGAGGCCGCCAGAGCCGTCTTCAGCCAGGCAACAAACCCCCGCACAATTGGGGAGGCGATCGATCTGGGAGAACTCCGGGCCGGAGAAACGGAGCAAGCTCTCGTAATCGGGGACCCAGAGAGCATTCGTTTGAGCAAGGAGCACCCCGCGGGCGAGGCGCGAAAAGGGTTTGTGGAGATGCCAGCGGGGTTCCTGCAGGTAGTAAAGCCCCCCGCCAGCAGCGGTGGCCCAGACGCGCCCATCCGGGGCCACGTCCATGGCAGAAAAAATGGGCAAATGACCCTCATGCAGGCTGGGAGAACGCACCCATCGGCCATTGCTGAAACGGTAAGCGCCAGCCGTTTCAGTAGCAACCCAGACGCCCCCATCACGTATTGGACTCACACTCCGGATGT
>JBQCEJ010000656.1:0-5968 GCA_051960355.1 Verrucomicrobiota bacterium
CGGTTGGAAGCGACGTGCTCGTCTGGAATTTTCGCAATCATCCGGCAGTGAATCCCTTGACCGGCTCCCGTCTTGACATGATTTTGCCGCGCACGATCCACAAGATCGATTCGACCGCATCGTCCAACAGCGGGCTCGATGTCGAGGAGATTGCATTCTCCGGACCACGCTCACACCTGCGAAACGCGCCAGCATCCCAGCCACTCCAGGCGTGGCCGCTCATGGTTGCCGTGGAACAAACCTCCGGCAAAATCGCCGCGCAACGCGGAGCCACGCGCATTCTGGTGCTGGGCGATTCCATCTTCCTCGGCAATTATCAGATCAAGATTGGCGCCAATGCTGACTTCGTCAATTACGCGATCAACTGGCTTGTGGAGCGAAACGTCATGATGCAAGGCGTTGGCCCGCGGCCCGTGACCGAATTCCGGTTGCTCATTTCCAAACCCCGCATGCAAACTCTGCAATGGATTTTGCTGGGTGCCATTCCCGGCGGCATTCTCCTGTTCGGCGGAATCATCTGGGTCAGTCGTCGCAAGTAGTCACCTCGCATGAATCCCAAAAACACCTGGCTCTGTGTTGCGCTGGCGGCTGGACTGTTCGCCTTCATCTTTTTTGTCGAGCGCCATCTCAAAAAGTCTGAAACCGGCCCGCCACAATTGCTGCCCAGCCTCAACGCGAAGGACATCGACAGCATTCAGGTGCAGCCAAAAGGACAGCTGGCAATCCAAGCCGTGCGCACCAACGGCGGCTGGCATCTGATCGAACCGCTCGAATATCCCGCTCGCGGCGCCCAGATCGAAGGTCTGCTAACCGTTCTGCAGAAACTGCGCGGTGCGCCTTACTTGTCGCCCCAGGAATTAAAAACCATTCCCGATGCGGATGAACAGTTCGGTTTCAGTTCGCCACAGTTTTCCGTCATGCTCGGACATCGGAAATATCATCTGCACATCGGCCGCAAGACGCCGCCCGGCGATCAGGTATATGCCGAGGTGGTCGGGTCCGAAGGTGTTTTCGTGGTGGACGCGAACCTTCTCAAGCTGATTCCGAAAACCGCCAACGACTGGCGCGACACGGCGCTGGTGAATTGGCCCGCGCTCCAGTTCAACCGCTTAGTCGTCACCAATGCAGGCAAACCCCTTGAACTGCATTACACCACGAACGAGCTTTGGCGCATGACTCAGCCAATGGAAATGCGCGCCGACCGCGACAAAGTTCGCGAGTCTTTGAACGGATTGCAGAAACTGCAGGTGCAACAATTCGTTTCCGACGACGCCAAACCCGATCTGGAATCGTTCGGACTGCAAACGCCCGATCTCAGTCTCGTTTTCTTCAACGGGACCAATCTCCTGATGGAACTGGATTTTGGGAAAAGTCCAACCAACGATTCAACTCTGGCCTACGCTCGCCGCGCCGATCAGAACACCATCGTGACCGTTTCGAAAGCGCCTTATGAAGCGTTTGCGTTTTCACACTCGCACGATTTCAGGGACTTTCTCGATCCGCAACTCGTCGCGCTTCCCAGCGCTCCCGATCAGATTGAAATTCGCGCCGATGAAAACTTCACCTTGCAACGTGGCACCAACGACACGTGGCGAGTGATGCCGGGAGACACGCTCGCGGATTCCAATCTGGTTTCGCAGGTCTTGATCAACCTGACGAATCTGCAAGCCACGCCGTCCCAAATCGTCAAAGAGATTGTGCCCGCGGCCAGCCTGCCTGAATACGGCCTTGCGCCGCCCTTCCGGCAATACATTCTCCGAGCCAATCCGCCCAGTGCCGCCGCCGACCTGGCGACCAATCTGGTTTTGGCTCAACTCGAATTCGGCACCAACCAGGACAAACTGTTTGCGCGAGTGCCCGGCGAAAGTTTCGTCTATTCCATGCCGACCAACACGCTGGATCTCCTGCCGGCCGCTCGATGGCAGATGCGGGATCGCCGTATCTGGCTTTTCAACGAGACAGACGTGGCCAGCGTGACCATTCATCAAGGCGCCAAATCCCGCCAACTCGTTCGTCAGGGCGACAAAAGCTGGGCTCTGGGTCAAGGCGCGCAAGGCATAATGGATGCGATCGTCTCCGCGCAGATCGAGGAGACGGTTCATCGACTCGGCGATCTCACGGCAGTTTTCTGGGTTCAAAAGGGCGCGCAACATCGCGAGCAATTCGGGTTCGAAGAAACGAATTATCGAGTCGAAGTGGAACTCAAGAGCGGCGAAAAGTTGAACGTCACCTTTGGAAAAGATGCCCCGTCACATTTTCCCTATGCGGAAGTCTCCTTGAAGGGCGAGCCGTGGGTCTTTGAATTTCCGTGGGCCACGTATCAGTTCCTGCAAACTTACCTGACGAGTCCTGCGAACGTTCCCTGATCCATGGCGCCGCGAACCCAAAGACGCTTCTGGCGCATCTGCAGAATTTACTTCCGCCGGTTCCGAATCAGCGTGCTGCTGGTCATCCTGACCCTGCTCTGCTGTTTGCTTTACCTGAATCAGATTGGCCTGCCGAACTTCGTCAAATGGCCCTTGCAGGAAAAACTGCGCGCGCGCGGCCTGGATCTGGAATTCACCCGAATGCGCTGGCGCTGGGGTTACGGCATCGTGGCCGAGAACGTGCGCTTCGGCCGGATCAATGAACCGGCCAGCGCCAACGTCTCGGTCAAGCAAGCGCAAGTGCAACTCGATTACCTGAAACTCGCCCATTTGCGGCTCCAAGTGAAAGCGCTTGTGCTTCATCAAGGTGAACTGAGCTGGGAATCGAAGTTACCGGACGAACCCACGCGCAAGCTGTCGCTCGACAATATCCAAACCGAACTGCATCTCATGCCGGGCGATCGTTGGGAGCTGGATCATTTTCGCGCTGAGTTCGCCGGCGCGCATCTGCAACTCAGCGGAACGATCACGAACGCTTCGACCATTCGCGATTGGAAAATGTTTCAGGCCAAAACGCCCGCCCCGCCCGGCCGTTTAGAAAATCGCCTGCGCGAACTCACAAAAACCCTGGATCGAATTCACTTTTCCTCCACGCCGACTTTGAATCTGGACGTCCGCGGTGATGCGCTTGATCTCCAAAGCTTCACGATTCGCCTAAATGTGAACACGCCGGGCGCGGACACGCCTTGGGGCTCGGTCAACGATGCGCTCCTGACCCTCGTTTTGCTGCCCGGCTCAAGCAATGTGCTCTCCCACGCGGAAGTAAATCTCGAAGCCGCCAGCGCTCGCACGCCCTGGGCTGCGGCCACCAATCTGTTTTTCAAACTCAACCTTCTTTCCAGTCGTGCCGACACGAATACGGTTGAAGCAGATTTAAATCTGTTCGCTGCCAACATTGAAACCAAATGGAGCCAGGCCGGCAATGCGCGCTTCTCGGGCCAGTGGAAACAGGCCATCACGAATGCCATTCCCATGTCGGGTCACGGCGAACTGGTAGCCAATCAAGTTCGCAGCCCATGGGCGACCGCGACGCAAGTGACTCTAACCGCCGGATTGGAAACACCGGATGCGACGGCCTCGTTCCCGGAAAACTGGGCCTGGTGGACCAACCTGGCGCCCTACGCTTTGAGCTGGGACTGCGACATCCGCCAACTGCAAACCTCGAAACTCAACGTGGATCAGTTCGCCTGCGCCGGGGAATGGCGCGCGCCGGTACTTTCGCTCAACCGTGTTTCCAGCACGCTTTATGGCGGCAAGCTCACAGCGGTGGCCGGCGCCAATGTGGACACCCGCTCGGTCAGCTTCAAAGCCGCTTCCGATTTCGAAATCAAAAAACTCGCGCCATTGCTCAATGAAGAAGGTCGCCGGTGGCTGACGAATGTTTCTTGGAATCACCGTCCACAGCTGGAACTCGCTGCGTCCGCCGTTCTGCCGGGCTGGACCAATCTCAACGCGATTGGCTGGCGTGAGATTCGGCCTTCACTCCGGCTCGATGGCTATGCCGATCTTGCCGATGGCAATGTTCGCGGCCTTCAATTCAGCTCGGTGGCGAGCCATTTCAGCTATTCCAATCTGCTGTGGCGATTGCCCGATTTCACGTTCCGCCGAGCGGAAGGCGAAGTTCGCCTCGGGCTTGCAGCCGTGGAATCGACCGGGGCTTATCGTTGTCAGCTTCACAGTTCGATTGATCCACAGGCGCTCCGTCCGCTGTTCCAGACGAATCATCAGGCTGTGTTCGACATGGTGTATTTCACGCAACCGCCGGTGATTGACGGCGAACTTTGGGGGCGCTGGGCGGACCCGAAAAGCCTTGGGGCGCGCGGCACCGTTGCGATTACGAATTTTGCCTTTCGCGGCGAAAACGTTGGCTGGGTGCAGACGGGAATCGAATACACCAATCTGTTCGTGCTCTGTGTCGCACCGCATGCGGAAAGCGGCCCGCAACACGCCACCGCAACCAGCGTCGCTGTGGATATTCCCGCGCGAAAGATTTATCTGACGAACGCGTACGGCAGCGCCGATCCGATGGTGATTTGCCGGATGATCGGCCCGCATATTGCCGCGATCATGGAGCCGTATCATTTCACGGTGCCGCCGAGCGCGTCGGTGGAAGGCACAATTCCGATGCACGACGTGGAGGACGCGGATTTGCATTTCGACGTGAAGGGTGGCCCGTTTGAATGGTGGAAGTTCAAGGTGCCGCAGGTGGCCGGCCGCGTAGATTGGGTTGGCAAGCAATTGAACTTGCGCAATATGCAATCCGAGTTCTATCGCGGCACCGCCACCGGAAACGCGGAGTTTCATTTCCTGGACGAAGGGGAAGCGCGGATCAATTTTGACGTCACTGCCACTGACGCCGACCTGCACCTGCTGATGAACGACTTGTGGGGAAAAACGAATCACCTCGAAGGGCGGCTGACCGGGCGAGTCTCTATCACGGATGCCAATACGGGCGATCTGGGAACCGTTCAGGGACGCGGACGCCTCGTCCTGCGCGATGGTTTGATCTGGGACATCCCGGTCTTCGGCATTCTCTCTCCAGTGCTCGATGGCATCGCCCCGGGCGTGGGACTCGGCAGCAGCCGCGCGCGGGAAGGGTCGGCGACGTTTGTGATCACCAATGGCGTGGCGCGTTCGGACGATCTGGAAATCCGCGCGTCCATGATGCGCTTGCAGTACTGGGGAACGGTTGATTATCAAAGCCGTGTGCAAGCGCACGCCCAGGCGGAATTGCTGCGCGACACCTGGGTCGTGGGTCGCCTGCTGAGTTACACACTTTGGCCGGTGAGCAAGATATTCGAATACAGAATTTCCGGCACGCTGCACGAACCCAAGAGTGACCCGGTATATTTCATTCCGAAAGTTCTCCTGATGCCGTTCCATCCCCTTCGAACTCTAAAAGAGCTGGCGCCGGAATCCTCTTCGACCACTGCCCCGACGCCGACGCGGTGACCTCAGCTCTGATTCAGGAGCGCTCGTCCTCGCTTCCGAGCCATCCTCGATGAACGCGACGGAACGCAAGCCGTTCCGTTGCCCCGCTCGTCTGGTGTGCGCAGGCCGGCAATGCTGATTATTTTATGATGTTTCGTTGATCAGAATGGGCAATAAATTCATTGCGTGGAGCTCGGCGAATTGGGCCACAGACACTTAGGCACAGGAAAAACTGCGACAAATTTTTCAAACAAAACGATTGCTCAGCGCCGCCTCTTTCCCGGCTTGACTGTGCTATAGTGCGTTTCCATATTGCCATTCGATTATCAGTGAGTTGAACGTTTACTGAGATTTCTATGTCGAAGCCAAAGGCCCGAACGTCTGCGCTGAATCTGTCTGCGAGAACCTCGAAAGCCAATTTCAACACCGCTTCACCGACACTGCCCCAGCTGACTGATGGCGAAAGCGCCCAAGCTTTCGCGGAACGCTTGACCGGCAATGTCAATGGTACACCTCTTGGAAGCGCGAGCGGCAACAGCAAGAGCACCGAAATTGCCGAGACGGTCAAAGAGCTTATTCGACTGGCCCAGGAACAGGGTTATCTCACCTAC
>JBQCEJ010000657.1:0-3530 GCA_051960355.1 Verrucomicrobiota bacterium
AGGGCGCGGCGGGTTTGAAGAAGCAGGGCACCAACACCATCACGTTGACTGGAAGTTCGTCCCACTCGGGCGCGACCATTGTAGCCCAAGGAACCTTGGTCTTAAGCGCGTTATCCAGCTACTCCGGCTCCAGTGCGTTGGTCGTCAGCAATGGAGCGACACTGGGCCTGAGCGTTACGAACGGCGCGGGCCTGTTTACCTCTGCGGATGTAAGCCTCAACGGCGGTGTGGCTCTGAGCATTGATTACGGCAACGCCAGCGCGAGCGGATATCCCACGCCGATTTCCACTTCGGGCGCGTTGAACCTGAACGGGGTGAGCCAGATTGCCATTGTCGGCAACAGCTTCGCCGTCGGCGATTACACGTTGATCAGCTATGGTTCCAAGGTCGGCGCCGGATCAATCAGTTCCACCCCGGCATCCGTGCCCACAGCCATGGTGGCCACAATCCAAGACACCGGCTCGGCCATCGTCTTGCATGTCACTTCGCCATCGGTTCAAACACTCTATTACACCTATGGTGATGGCGGTATTTGGGCCACCAATGCCGCGGTGGATTACTGGAATCTCGGTGGGGCGGCCTACACCGAATATTCCAGCGGCCTGGGCGATGACGTGGTCTTCGGCACCAAATACAACGGCTTCACTCTTTCTGGCGGTGCGGTTTCGGTGAACACCGATGTGCATCCGAACTCCATTACCGCCAGCGGCAGTTACACGCTGACGGGCCCGGGTAAGATCGCCGGTGCCGGCGGCATCACCATGGCGGGCGCGGCGGGAGCTGTCTTTGCGGTGAACACCGCCAATACTTACGACGGATTAACCACCGTCAACTCGGGCACCTTGCAGGCCAACAACGCCAGCGCGCTCGGCTCAACGGTGGGCGGCACGGTGGTGGCCTCCGGCGCCTCGCTGGCCGTGAGCAATGGCATCGCTCTGGCGGGCGAGCCGATCACCTTGAACGGAAATGGCACGGCCAGCAACAACGGCGCCTTGCGAACCCTTGATCCCGTCAATGCCGTGACTGTTTCTGCTCCCATCACGCTCGGCAGCAACGCGCGGATTGCGGCCGGGCCCTCAGGCAGCCAGCTCATCATCACCGCTCCCGTCACGGACAATGGCAGCAACTTCACCCTGTTTGTACAAGTGCCTAGCGCAAATTCTACTGTTCTTTTGAACAGCTCTGGAAATGTCGCGGGCAATCTTCAAGTGTTTGGATCGACGGTCAGGTTTGGCGTGAATAATACGTTCCCGTCCTCCTCGCTCTCGACAGGGTCTGGGCTTTTCGACCTCAACGGCACGACCCAGACATTCGCCGGTTTGCAACAGGGAAGCACTCCCAACAACGGGGTCATCACCAACAGCAGCGCCTCGGCCGCCACGCTGGACATCAACTATTCCGGGACGAATTCCGCTGCGTTTGCGTCGGCGATCTCGGGCGCGGTGAATGTCGTGAAAGATGGGACGGGAGCGCAGTCGTTCGGCGGCGGCACGTCGGTTACCAATACCTACAGCGGAACGACAACGGTCAATGCCGGCATTTTGGGTCTGGCCACCGACATGTCGCGGGTGACCAACAGTTTCATCGTGAACAATGGCGGCACGCTCCGGGGCATCACCACTATCGGCGGCTCGGTGACGGTCAATTCCGGGGGCACGATCTACGCCGGTTACGCGTCGAACTCCATTGGAACCCTGACCATCAACAACGGCCTCAGCCTGGCCGGCAACACGATTATCGCAGTGAACAAAGATGTGTCGCCGTCGAATGACGTGATCAATGTCTCCGGTCCGCTCCAGTACGGCGGCACGCTCACGGTTTACAATCTCGGCACAAACGCCCTGGTTGCCGGTGATACATTCACTGTGTTTCCTCCTGGCGGCACCGGCACGGTCTCCATTCAGAGTGAGCCGGGTGTGACCTTCTCGTTCAACGACGGCGTCCTGACGGTCGTCAGCGTGACGGCTCCGGAGCCTCCCTCCTTGGGCTACACGGCGCTGGGTTCGGGAGTGTTCCAGTTCAATTGGACTGGCGCCTACAAACTCCAATGGCAGACCAACGCGCTCTCGATTGGGTTGGGAAGCAATTGGGTCGATTATCCCGACACCAGCAACCCGGTGAACGTGACGAACAATCCGGCGATCCCGGCGTCGTTTTTCCGCCTGATCTCACTCTTAAACCCTGAAACTGAACGTTTTTGAATAAATGAAACCCGCCATGCAAACGACTTTAACCCGCAGCAAAACCAAACTGTTTGCCAGTTTGACTGGTGGTGCCGTCTTTGCGGCCCTCGCCGGCCAAGCTCAGATTGTCAGCCTGAATCTGACTCAATTTGCCACGGATGTTCAGCAGATTGATTCGGACGAAAGCTACGGAGTTTCGAGCTTGGGCACGGTCGTGGGAGGGTGGAACAATTTCAATCAGGCGGTCAGCGGAATCAACCTTGCGTACTCCAGTGGTTCCAGCAGCACGGTGGATTTCAGCCTCACGGTTCCGGGTGGCTGGGGCAGCGGAGCCACAGGTGTGAACGACACGCCCTTGAAAGGATTTCTCGCGGATTACACAGCCACGGCAAATCCCACCACCTTCACCTTGAGCGACCTGAATGCCAGTTTCGCGTCCGGATATATTGCGATTGTTTATCTGTCCGGCTTCAACCTGAATAATGGCGCTTCCATCACCGATGGTAACAGCAAGTTCTATTATCAGCCGGTCGATTTCAGCGTGAACACCTGGGATGGCACGCTGGCGCAAACAACGACCACGACCGACCTCGGCGACGGCAATGCGCCAGTGGCGCAATATGCGGTTTTCGGCAGCACAGCGTCTCCGCTCACGGCCGACAGCGTCACCTTTACGTTGGACACCCTTTACGGCGGGGGCTCGGGTTTCGGCGGAGTTCAGGTCGTGGCCGTGCCCGAACCGGCAGCAACCACGGTGGCGCTGCTCGGAATGGGCGTGCTCGCCGTGGTCCGGCGCAAGTCCCGGATGAGAGATTGATTCGGCGGGGCGGACAGCTCGAAACTCATTTGAAACTCTCCCCGGCAACGCATGGGGAGAGTTTTTGAGTTAATACGCCGGCCGGCTTGGATCATTAAATTTATGCCGCGAAACCTGATCGGAAGCCTCGTTCTGCTCGTGACGGGATTGAGTATCATGCCGGCGCTTTCCGCGACTTACTATCTGGATAATGCGGGCGGCAATGATGTTAACAGCGGCACCAGTTCCAATGCCGCGTGGCAGAGTTTGAGCAAGGCCAGCGCAACGATCTTTCTGCCGGGCGACCGCTTGCTGCTCAAGGCGGGCGGCACCTGGACGGGTGAGTTGGACTTGAATGGCGACGGCACGCTCGCCAATCCCATTGTCGTGGATCAATACGGCACCGGTGCCAAGCCGCTGATCAACGGCGGTGGCTACGAATCCGCCGTGCGCCTGCAAGGGATTTCGTATTGGGAAGTGAACAATCTTGAGCTCATCAACAACGGCGGGCCAACTCAGAGCGGCGCCACGAATTATCGCGTCGGTGTGCT
>JBQCEJ010000658.1:0-2092 GCA_051960355.1 Verrucomicrobiota bacterium
AGGTGGAACAGCACTTCGCCTTCGCCGGGGAGCTTGTCCGCGCTCGCCTGCAACAGGCTCAATGCCCACGGATACTCGCCGCGCTGGTAAAGAATCCAGCCCAAGGTATCTGCGGCCGCCGGGTTTTCAGGCAGGAGTTCCCGCGCTTTTTGAGCCGCTTGGTAAGCTTTGTCCAATTGTCCGAGATGTTCTGAATACAAGTAAGCCAGGTTATTCAGGGCAACACTCGATCGCGGGTTCGCTCCCAGAAGCTTCTCATATGCGTCGCGCGCCGCGGCAAAATTTTTCATTCCGGTTTGAATCAGTCCCACCTGAAGCAGCGCAATTGAATCTGTGGGTTTGCTGGCCAGAATCGTCGCCAGTTTCTCGAGTGCCTGCTGATCTTTTTTGGCCGCGATGTAAACCTGGGCGAGAAAGCGGTAGGCCGGCAGATATTCGGGATTCAGTTGAACCGCTTTGAGCAACACCTGCTCGGCTTGAGTGGTGTCGTTCCGATCGAGATAAATGCGTCCGAGCAAAGCGTAAAGTTCAGGAGAATTGGGCTCCTGCGCCAACTGCTGTTGCACCCGTTGCTCGGCATCCGCCGAGCGCTTTGCGGCGAGATCCAGGTTGATGAGTTGTTCAAGTGCGGGCAGATAGTTCGGTTCGATCGCGAGCGCCTTTTCAAAAATTTTCCGGGCGTCAGCCGAATTGCCCTGCTGCTGCAGGACGGTGCCCATCAACAAAAGCACTTGGAGATTTTGCGGGAAAAGTTCCGCGGCTCGGGTATATGTCGTCAGCGCGGCCTTGAGATTGCCTTTCGCCAATTGAGCTTGAGCGAGGACATAATAGGCAGGGAGCAGTTGCGGACGACGTTTGAGTAAATCGTTCAAGGCGGCGACCGCGGCGGGAACGTTCGCGCGACGGATGTTCACTTGTGCCTGCTGGAGAACGGCCTCGTCGAACTCAGGATTGAGTCGGACCGCTTCGTCAAACTGCGCCAGCGCTCTCGGCGAGTCATCTTTCTGGAGATAAGCCATCCCGAGATAATAATGAACGGCGGGTGAGCGACTATAAACGGCGGCGAGCCGATCCAACTCGAGGATCGCTTTATCCGCCTCGCCGCTGGCCAGTTTCAATCGTCCGCTGAGCAATAGCGCATCGTAATACTCCGGGTCGCGAGCCAGTGTCTCGGCAACATCAGAAGTGGCTTCGGCAAAGCGGTGTTGTGTCAGGGCCATTTCTCCAAGAGCAATCCAGGGCGGTAGATAATCAGGCGCATTTTTGGTCAACTCAGTGAGAACCTGTTTGCCTTTTTCCACGTTGCCGGTGGCGATCAAAAAACGGGCGTATTGCAAACGCAAGGGCGAACGAGGTTCGGCCAGATCCGTGGCGGCTTTGAATTCTGCGGTCGCGTTGGTGATGTCGTTCTGAGCCCAGAAGATCATGCCCAAAGTCTGATGCGCTGCGCTCGATTTGGGATTTAGATTCAGTGCGCGTCGGACCAGTAATTGCGCTTCGTTGATTTTTCCATCACGCAAGAGCAATGTACCCAAGGCAATATTCAAACCCGGCGTTTCGCCGATCTGTTGCGTCAGGCTTTGCAGTTGTTGCCGGATGTTGCGAAGGTCCGCTTCAGTCTTCGCGGATTCCGCCAGGAGCAGGGGGGCCGTTTCATGGTGCGGGGATTTGGACAGAACCGCGTTCGCCGAATCGCGGGCCTTCTGAATCTCGCCGCCAGAAAGATAAATGGCGCCGAGTTTGAGGAGAGTTTCCGGATCGTCGGGATTCAGCTCCAAGGACTTTTTGAGAAAGGGAATGGCGCGAACGGTGCGGCCGTTGTCATGATAAAGCAAGCCGAGTTGGCGGAGGGCGTGAGCGTTGTTTTGATCGAGTCTCAAGATGTTGAGATATTCGATTTCGGCCTGCGCGTATTGTCCCGCAGCATAAAAGGCATCGGCGTTTTTTTCGTGACGGGCTTTCCGGGCGGACGCTGAACAACCGGTGAGCAAGCCCGCCAAAACGAAGATAAAAATCGGGAATAGCTGTTTCTGCAGAGTGGGCATGGCAGATCAAACGGACGGTTTAAGCTTCTTTTCGCCGCTCGAGTTTT
>JBQCEJ010000659.1:0-2683 GCA_051960355.1 Verrucomicrobiota bacterium
CAAATGGCTGGGCAATCCCCTGCCCGAGCGCGTGGCCGGAGCGGATCTGGTTCCGGAACTGATCCGTCTTGCAGCGGAGAACGGGCATCGCATTTTCCTGCTCGGCGCAACTCCCGAAGCGGCGGCGAAAGCGGTGGAACGTTTGCGTCGGCGGTATCCGAATCTGGCGATTGCAGGTTGTTACTCGCCGCCGTTCAAACCGCTGCTGGCGATGGATCACGATGAAATCATTCGCCGCGTCACCGCCGCCCAACCGGACCTGCTTTTCGTGTCGTTCGGTTGTCCCAAGCAGGAGAAATGGATCGCGATGCACTACCGCGCCTTGGGCGTTCCGGTGTGCATTGGCGTTGGGGCGACGATTGATTTTTTGGCAGGCGCGGTTCGGCGCGCGCCGGTTTGCATGCAACGCACCGGCACCGAGTGGCTGTTCCGACTCGCGCAGGAACCCCGGCGATTGTTCAAACGTTACGCGATGGATCTCGCGGTCTTCGCCTGGCGCATCAGCCAGCAACTCTTTGTCTTCCGGCCGCGGGGCGGAAGGAATTCGAAGAATCCAATCGGCGAATTGGAACTCACCGAAAGCGAATCCACTGCGTTCCCTGAACTGCAAAGCGCGCCACGCAGGCCGGATCGCACTTTCCAAACCGTCGCGAACTCTTATTCAATGCGTTCGCCCGAGGCGATTCCAACCCCCTTGCGCCAGGACGCGCTGCGCGCTTCCACGATCAGTCTTTCCGCGGCGCATCCAGCAGAGCCGCCGCCGCTCAGCCAGATCGACGGGGAGATTCCATTTCTTGGCACCCAAAAGTGTCCCAAAGTTTGGCCCGCAAGCGCGGAATGGAAACGAATTCGCTTGTCCGACCGGCTGGATCGCGCCGCCGTTCAACAGCATGCGCCGATCATTCAGAAGCTATTGCGCGGGCGAAAACATTGCCTTTTGGATATGACGCGTGTGAGACATCTCGACAGCACGGGAATCGGCTGCCTGATTCAAATGCAAAAGCAACTCAGCGCGGGCGGCCGGCAACTGATTCTCTTCGCGCCCGACCAACGAGTTGTGGCCGCCTTGAAATTCATGCGCGTGGATGAATTCTTTTCCATAGCTCCAGATCTGAAAGCGGCGAGACAGTTGAGCGAATCGATCGCGGAAAGTTCCAGCGGATCCGCGCCGTCCGCCACGGCGGATTTGCTGGTCTGGCAAGGCGAGCTAACCAGCGCGAACGTGGATCGGCTCTGGCTGACCTTTCAGGCTCACCTTGCGGCACGTCCGAAGGCAGATCAAGTGATTGACCTGTCGCGCATTCGCTTCATTGACACCAGCGGCGCGGCCATGATGGCCCGGATCAAATCCCTCGCCGAACAGTTGAGCGTGAAGTTGTCCTTTGTGAATCCACCGCCGGTGGTCCGAAACGTCCTGCGTCATGCCGGGCTCGAGCAGTTGCTCCGCGCATCCGCCGGGCGATCGTCCGAGGAAACGCAGTCGCAACCCCTTGTCCTCTCCCGCCAGACCTGAGCCATGCACATCGGCATTTCCACTTCCGTGATCCAGCGAGGCAAGACCGGCGTGGCGCAATATCTCTTCGCTTTATTGCGCGCCTATCAACCGTTCGTCGGGCAACATCAGTTCACGTTGTTCGTGCTGGAGGAAGACCTGCCGCTGTTTGCGTTCGCCAAGGATGCTGTCCGAATCGTTCCCGTGCCGGAACGTTTTCGACCACCGGTTCAAAACATTCTCTGGCATCAAAATCGTTTGCCGGCATTGGCGGGCCAACACGGTTTGGATGTTCTGCATGTTCCCAGCTATCGGCGCTTGCTCTGGCGGCAACCCTGCCCTCTCGTGGCCACGATTCACGATCTTGCGCCGTTTCATGTCGCCCGGAAATACGACTGGAAACGCATGTTCTACGGCCGCGTCGTCGTGCGGCGCCTGGCGCATCGGCAGCATGAAATCATTGCCATCAGTGAAAACACGGCGCGCGACATCGAACGCTTTTTCCGCCGGCCACGCGCGCGGTTGACGGTGATTCACAACGGCCTGGATCACCAGCGTTTTCATCCCGGTTCACGCGAACAAGCCCAAGCGTTCGTCGCGCAGCAACACCGTCTGCATCAGCCGTTTTTCCTCTACATCGCCCGGCTGGAACATCCGGGAAAAAATCATATTCGCCTGATCACGGCGTTCAATCAGTTCAAAGCCGCCACCGGCCTGAAGTGGCAGCTCGTGTTCGGCGGCAGTGACTGGCATGGCTCTGAAACGATTCACCGCACGATCCGGCAATCGCCGTTCGCGGCGGACATCCAGAGTCTCGGTTTCGTGGCCGACCGTGAATTGCCCGATCTTTACCGCGCCGCGAACGTGTTTATTTATCCGTCGCTCTACGAAGGTTTCGGCATGCCGCCAACCGAAGCGATGGCGTGCGGTTGTCCGGTGATCAGTTCCACTCGCGGTTCGCTGGGCGAGATCATCGGCGGCGCGGCCGCGGTGATCGATCCTGAAAATGTCCAGTCGATCGAAACCCAAATGACGGCTCTGGCCACGGATGAAGCTTCACGATTCCACCTGCGCTCCGCCGGCTTAATTCAGGCGCGGCAATTTAATTGGAACAAAACGGCGGCGGAAACCATCAAGACTTACGAACGCGCTGCGGCTCGGACGGTGGCTGTTCCCGCGATCGGCAGAGCT
>JBQCEJ010000660.1:0-3287 GCA_051960355.1 Verrucomicrobiota bacterium
AAGTGCTGTTCCACCTCGGCATGACTCATTATGTCTTGGGAAATGAAGAGGCCGCGCGCACTTTCCTCCAGCGTGCTGTGAATTCTTCAAAAGACTTCACCGGCAAGGACGAAGCCAACCAGCGCCTTTCCATTTTGAACATCAACATCGACACCGCTGACACCAAAACGGTGACGCTGCTGGAAAGTCGATTGGCCGAAAACCCGGATGATTTCATGGCGCTCTTGCGTCTGGCCCGAATTTACGAACGGGACAAATCAACCGACAAGGCGGTGAAACTCTATCAGCGCGCCTTGGACAAAAATCCTGCAAACGTTTTCGCCACCATGCGGTTGGCTCAGCTTTATTCCGAGGAATTCCACGATGTAAAAAAAGCGATGCAGTTTGCCCGAACAGCGCGCGCTCTGGCTCCCAACGATCCTGAGATTGCCCAGACCCTCGGGCGACTGGCTTATCAATCGGGCGAATTCGCCTGGGCTCTCGGATTGCTTCAAGAAAGCCAGCAACCACAGAATCCCGAATCACTTTACTATCTCGCTCTGTGCTTGTGCAGTGTGGGAAGAGTTGCTGATGCGGAATCCACGATGCGCAGCGCTTTGGAAACCAAAACACCCTTTGCCCAAGCGGGTTCTGCTCAGCGTTTCTTAGCGATGGTTTCGCTTTACCAGCATCCGGAAAGAGCTCCGGAATCCATTAACGCGGTGCAGCAGGCCTTGAAAGAAAATCCGCACGATCTGCCCGCCCTGGCAGTGAACGGCCTCATCCAGCAACAGCGTGGCGACTCAACTGCGGCCAAGGCAACCTACGAACTGATCCTGCGTCACTACCCGCTGTTCAGTCCCGCAACGAGGAGATTGGCTCTCCTCTATTCAGAAGCCGCTGGTGATTCCCAGAAAGCGTATGACTACGCCGTGAAAGCCCGCGCGAGTTTCCCTGAGGATCCTGAACTCGCCAAGGCACTGGGGCTCCTAACTTACGCGCGTGGTGATTACGCCAGGGCAGTTCAATTGCTGAAAGAAAGCGCCGCCCGGCTGCCTCAGGATGCAGACCTTTTTTTCCATCTGGGCCTGGCTCAAAACCAACTCAAGCAAAAGACTGAAGCGCAGGAGGCCTTGCGCCAGGCGCTGGCGTTAAAGCTCAACTCCAAGTCCGCCCAGGAAGCTAATCGCATTCTCACATTGTTGAAATAACGAGCTCTGGAACGCTTTGCCGGACGAGCGGGAATTCATTCCCGCTCTTTTTTTTGCAGAGAACGCGTTCTTCGCAAACAGTCTTGGCAAAGCACGACGGCGCAGATTTGAGTCCGACTTTATTGCTGCCTTTTCACGCCGTTTCGCTAATTTCCAATTGATGCAATTCAGGATCAACCAGGAGTTCGCCGAGGCCACTCTATTCAAAATGCAGCTATGACGAGTGTTTCGATTCTGGGCTTTGTGAGCGTCGGTTTGGCTGTTTTGCTCGCGCTGGCGGTGCTTCTGCGCGGACGGCGTTCTCCTGCGAACCGGCTTTTCATCGCCGGAATGGCGTCACTGGCTTGCAACAACCTGTTTGAAGCCTTCAGCCTTCAGAGCGGTTCACTTGAAAGAGTTCTTTTTTGGCAAGCAGCGGCGCTCTTCACCATGTCTGTTTCGTCGGGAATCTGGCTCTGCTTCAGCCTGACGTACTCGCGAGGTAATTACCGTGAGTTCCTGGCGCGCTGGCAACTGCCGGTCATGCTCACATTCCTCACACCGATCATTTGCCTCGCGGTTTTTCCGGATCAACTGACGGAATCCATCCGAGCGCTTCAATCGAACGAACCCGTATGGATTGGTTATGGCGGCGCGGGGAAAGTGCTGAATTTCCTGATCCTTATCATCGCCGTTCTGGTGCTGATGAACCTGGAAAAAACATTTCGCACCGCGGTTGGAACGATGCGCTGGCGAATGAAATTCGTCACGCTTGGACTCTGCGTTATTTTTGGCGCCAAAATATATATCGCAAGTCAGGCGATGCTCTATTCTGGAATGGACTTGTCGTTTTTGGCGATCGAAGCCATGGCCTTGCTGATCGGCTGCGTACTCATCAGCATTTCGTATCAGCGCTCCGGTCGCGTTGAAATCGACGTCTATCCCTCGCACGCGTTTGTTTACAGTTCAGTCACTGTCATCGTCGCTGGAATTTACCTTTTGATCGTGGGCTTGTTGGCGCGGCTTGTAACGCACATGGGCGGCGACGCCGCGTTTCCCCTCAAAGCTCTCCTGGTTCTGGTTGGCACGGTCAGCCTCGCGCTTGTGCTGTTATCCGATCGCCTTCGGCAGCGCACGAAGCGTTTTCTCAGCCGTCATTTGCAACGGCCGCTTTACGATTATCGCGATGTCTGGCGAAAGTTTACCGAGGGAACCCTGTCGCGCGTGGAGCAAACCGATTTGTGCCGGGCCGTCGTGACTTTCGTTTCCAATTTGTTTCAAGTGCTTTCGGTGACCATCTGGGTGGTCGATCGCGAAAAGCAACGCCTGGTGTTTGCCGCCTCAACTTCGCTGGTCACTGCCGAGGGCGCCGACCGCACACCGCAAGACTCCGAAGCGTCGGAAATCATACGAGCGTTTCAAGAGCACCCCGAACCGGTGGACATCGATGCCGGAACGCAAAGCTGGCACGCCGCTCTGCGGCGCTGCACGCCGGGTGAATTTCAGAAAGGTGACCATCGCACTTGCGTGCCGATCCGTGCTGGAGGCCAATTGATTGGCTTGATGACGCTGGGCGATCGCGTCGACGGCATTCCCCTTTCAACTCAGGATATTGATTTGCTCAAATGCATTGCCGATCAAGCCGCCGCCAGTTTGGGCAACATCCAACTCTCGCAACGCCTGATGCAGGCCAAAGAGATGGAAGCGTTCCAGACAATGTCCGCATTTTTCGTGCATGATCTGAAAAACACGGCCTCAACGCTTTCGTTGATGCTCAAAAATCTACCGATCCATTTCAATGACCCGGCTTTCCGGGAGGATGCGTTGCGCGGCATTTCCAATACAGTGGATCACATCAACAGCCTGATCGGCAGGCTGAGTTTGATCAGGCAGGGCCTGGCGATTCAACCGGCAGAAATCGATCTGAATGCGCTGATTTCTAAAACGCTCACCGGTCTGGACGGATCTTCGGACACGAAGTTGATCGCGGATCTGGGTGCACTGCCAATGGTGCCACTGGACGCCGAGCAGGTGCAGAAAGTCCTGCTCAATCTGGTCCTGAATGCCAAGGAAGCGCTGGGCCGCGATGGCGAGATTCGCATTCAAACGCGGCATGAG
>JBQCEJ010000661.1:0-2996 GCA_051960355.1 Verrucomicrobiota bacterium
TTCGCCGCCTTCTTGCCATCGCCCATCGCAAGAATCACCGTTGCCGCGCCGCGCACGATATCGCCGCCGGCAAAGACTCCGGGAACGCTCGTCATGCCGTTTTCGTCCACCAGGATATTGCCGTGCCGGTTCAGTTTGAGATCCGGGCACGTGGCCGTGAGCAGCGGATTGGCACGCGTGCCGACGGCCACCACGACCACGTCGCAGGGCAGCACGAATTCTGAGCCGGGCACCGGTTCAGGCCGCGCTCGACCGGAGGCGTCCGGCGCACCGAGCTTCATCTGAACGCATTTCAAACCAGTCACCCAGCGTTGCTCGTTCCCGACGACTTCGACGGGCGCAGTCAGCAGATGAAATTGCACGCCTTCCTCTTCGGCATGGTGAACTTCTTCGGCGCGCGCGGGCAGTTCCTGCTTCGTGCGACGATAAACAATCATCGCTTCCTTCGCGCCCAGCCGCTTGGCGGTGCGCACCGCATCCATGGCGACATTGCCGCCGCCGACGATGGCGATCCGCTGGCCATTGAGCACCGGCGTGTCGGAGCGGGGAAATTGATACGCCGCCATCAGGTTGATCCGTGTCAGGTATTCGTTGGCGGAATAGACGCCTTTTAAATTCTCGCCCGGGATATTCATGAACACCGGCAGGCCCGCGCCGTTTGCGATGAACACAGCGGCAAACTGCGCGCGCAATTCGGGCAATGTGTAAGTGCGGCCAACTATCACGTTGCATTCGATCTTCACGCCCGCTTCCTGAAGCCGCTCGACTTCCTGGGCGACGATGGCTTTGGGCAATCGGAATTCTGGAATGCCATAAACCAGCACGCCGCCCGGCTTGTGCAACGCTTCATAAATCGTGACCTCGTGGCCGAGTCGCGCCAGTTCCCCCGCCGCGGTCAAACCCGCCGGACCGGAACCGACAATCGCAATTTTTTTGCCGGTGGGAATCGGTCGGGGTTGCGGCAACTGATCGCGATGCGTCCGCGCCCAGTCCGCGACGTAGCGTTCCAAATGCCCAATGCTCACTGGCAAACCTTTGCCGCCGCGCACGCATTCGGCTTCGCACTGGCTCTCCTGCGGACAAACCCGTCCAGTAACGGCAGGCAGCGCGTTGTCGCACATGAGACTTTGTGCGGCTTCGGCGATTTTTCCTTTCGACAGCAGATCAATGAACGTGCGGATGTTCACGCCGACGGGACAGCCACTGACGCACTTGGGATCTTTGCATTGCAGGCAGCGGTCGGCCTCCAATAGCGCGAGTTGCTCGGTAAAGCCCAGGTTGACTTCCTCGAAGTTGGCTGCGCGCGCGGTGGAATTTTGCTCCGGCATTTTCTGCCGCTGAATCTCGAGCCGCTGTTTGGTGGTGATGCGTTGCGACATGGACGTTCAAATTGGTTTCTTTTCCAAACGACAGTGCCCGTCCGCGCAGCCATTTGCCCGTTGCTCAAATTCGCGGTAAGTGGCGAGACGATCTTGCAGTTCCTCGAAATTCACAAGATGTCCGTCAAATTCCGGCCCATCCACGCAGGCAAATCGCATGTCGTTCCCGAGGCTCACCCGACAGCCGCCGCACATCCCCGTGCCGTCGATCATCACGGGATTCAAAGAAACAATTGTCCGAACGCCAAATGGCCTCGTCAGGTTCGCCACGGCACGCATCATCGGCACCGGGCCCACCGCATAGACGATGTCCACTCCGCCGCGCTCGAGAAGTTCCCTGGCCGCATCCGTCACAAAACCTTTCCGCCCGAAACTGCCATCGTCCGTGCAGACGATCAGATCGCCAAGGTTTTGAAGTTCCTGTTGAAAAATCACCCAGTCCTTGGAACGACCGCCGATGATGCTGGTGACATGAACCCCGCGTCGGCTCAGGCCCTGCGCGATCGGATGCACCACGGCCGTTCCCACGCCGCCGCCAATGCAAAGAGCGCGCCCGGTTTGGATCATCTCCGTGGCGTGACCGAGCGGGCCGGCGACGTCGCGAATGGCCTGGCCGGGTTCGAGCGCGACGAGTTCCCGCGTGCTCTTGCCCACCGCTTGAATGACCAGAGCGATGGAGCCGAGCGCGGGGTCGGCATCGGCGATGGTGAGGGGAATGCGTTCGGAGTTTTCCGCCAGGCGAACGATGACGAACTGCCCGGGTTGCCGGATCTTGGCCACGCGCGGTGCGAGAACGTCCAGTCGGCTGACGTTCGGGCTCAATTGCTGCCGTCGCAAGATGGTGTGCATCTTGGAATCACGTTGACCGCTTTGACCCGGAATCGCTGGCCAACGATTGGCAAACCGTGGACGTTTTTTGCCACGCGCAGGGCAACTTAATCGGCGGTGTTCAGGCAGTGGCGGAGCGGCGAAGGAAGTAAAACGCAGCGCAAACGACGTTTTGACACCCCTTCGCGAAAGCGGTTAATTACCCGTATTCCACCTATGGCACGCGAAGCAATTGAGATGTCGGTCGAATCCGTCACCCTGGAAGTGTCGGACACCAAAACCATTCGGCTGGCCTGGCCAGCGGGTCATGATCCCGAGTTCAAGACCGGCCAGTTCGTCACGTGCTATTGGCCGGACGAGCCCAATTACAAGCGCGCCTACTCGCTCTCCTCCTGCGCGCTGGACCGCGGCTTTTATGAATTCACCGTGCGTCGCGATGGCAAGATGGGCACGCGAATCGTGGACTGGATCAAGCCCGGCCAGAAGATCATGGTGCTGCCGCCTGCGGGAAAATTTCTGCCGGTTTACGAGCCGGACAAGCACCTGATCTGCATCGCCGGCGGTTCCGGCGTGACGCCGTTCCGCGCCTTCGTTCGTGAGGCGACCCGACGCAAACTGGACACCCGGATCACCGTGCTCTACAGCGTTCGCACGACCAACGACATCATCTTCAATGAAGAATTCCGGCAGTTGGAACGCGAGAATCCGCACTTTAAATTCGAAGTCACCTGCACACGCCTGGCGCCGCAGGATTCCTGGACCGGACGCCGCGGGCGCATCGATCCCGCC
>JBQCEJ010000662.1:0-2402 GCA_051960355.1 Verrucomicrobiota bacterium
AATGATTTTGCTCCAATGCATGGCATCGCTTTGAATCCGTCTTTTATCCAATCCACGGCCCGGTTTTGGTTGGTGCTTCTGGCCAGTTCCTGTCTGGGAATTTCACGGGGTGCAGAAGATTCATTGCCGGCTGAGGCGGTCGTGGGCGACTACCTGGTGCAGAATTGGCAGGCGGACGAGGGCCTGCCGCAAAACACCATCACCGCGCTGGCTCAGGATCAACGGGGTTATCTGTGGATGGGGACCGCCTTTGGCGTGATTCGATATGAGGGGGTGAATTTCACGGCGTATGAAGCGGGAGCCTCGGTCGCCTTGTCGCAGGGTTACGTGCAGGGAATCCGTTGCGACGATGAGGGGCCGCTGTGGATTGCCACGCGCCGGTCCGGCTTGATTCGCCAGTTGAACGGTAAGTTTACGGTGATACAGCCCACCAACCTGCCAGCGCACGCCGCCATTGATTCGCTGGCCCAGACAGCCGATGGAAAACTCTGGCTGACGGTGGGCAACGGGACGGTCGGCTTTCTGAAAGGAGAAAATTTCCAGGCGACGGCTTCCTTGGGCAAGGTGGCTCAGGGGCCGATGCTTTTCAATCTGGTGACGGACGTGAAGGGCGGTTTGTGGTTTTCGAAGCAGGACACCTATGGTCAGTTGATTGACGGCCAACCCACCAATTACATGAGATATTCCGGCGGCGTGATCACCCTGGCCCCGAGTCACGATGGCGGGATGTGGCTTTCCAACGGCCGGAATTTGCGCCGGATTCCTCCCGGCCAGACCACCAACTCGGAAGTCATCACCGGCCTGACGTTTGGTTCCTATGGCGTGAGGGCATTGTATGAAGACCGTTCCGGGACAGTTTGGGTGGGCACCCGCAATAACGGCTTGTTCCGGCTGCGCGACAATGTATTGGAGCCGGCGGGAGGCATCAGCCAGTCGATCTCAGGTCTGCTTGAGGATGCCGAGGGTAACCTGTGGGTCAGCACGCAGGGCGCAGGATTATACAAGATTCGCCCCCGCGCGTTTCGCTTGGTAACGGCCACAACTGACGGGCTGCCGGTTGGGCCGGTGTTATCGGTTTGTGGGGACTGGGCGGCGTTGGGCGTCGGTGGGCTGGCGCGGGTTTTGCCCTCAGGCCGATTGGAATTTCTGGCCGATCATGAGCGGTACGGTGTGGCCGCCTTGCAGGACGATGGCGCGGGCGGGGTCTGGATCGGCACGACCAGTGATCGGTTGATTCATGAAACGGCGGACGGCAAACGTCTGCGATCGGTGATGCTCGCCAGCAATAACACGCAGTTGCGAGTGTTGCATCGCGACTCGAAGGGCAACCTTTGGATCGGCGGATTTCCCAACAGCTTATTCCGGCTGCCGGCCGACGCGGGAGAAAAATGGAAAACTTTCAGTGCACCCGAGTTTCCCAACCGGGCGGTCACGGCCATCGCCGAGAACGCCAACGGCGTGATCTGGATCGGCGACGCCTCCGGCGAACTGCATTGCTATCGCGATGGTGAGTTTCACCGGTTTGGCGCCGGGAGCGGTTTCTCGGGATTTGCAATTGGAGCGCTTTTGCCCGACACCGATGGCGGTCTTTGGGTTGGAACCTTGGGCGGCGGTTTGGGCCGGTTTGATGGCCAAAAAATCAAGTTTCTCAAGGCCGGGGCAGGGCTGGGCGAAAGTGTCATTTCGTCATTGATTGAGGATCGTGCCGGCTGGCTCTGGGTGGGAACCTCCCATGGCATTTATCGGACTCGCATCCCTGAATTGCTGGCGGCCTTGACCGGCCGAAAAAGCAAGGCAGCCGTGGTTCATTTCGGGCGGTCGGATGGACTGGCTAATGTGCAATGCACCGCCGAATATCAGCCATCCGTCTGGCTCACTCAGGAAGGCCGGTTGCGATTTGCCACCAGCAAGGGAATCCTTTCCTTTGATCCCTCGGCCATCCCTGACAATCCGCTGGCACCGCCGCTGAATCTCGAGAGCATCCTGGTGGATGGCGCCGTGGTTTCCAGCCAAGCACCGCTTCAGTTGCCGTATAACTTTAAAAAAATCGAGTTTCGTTATGCGGCCATGAGCTTTGTCGCACCGGAAGAAGTCTTGTTCAGGCGGCGGTTGTTTGGCTTCGACGAAGACTGGGTTGACGGTGGAACGGCCCGCAGCGCCAGTTACCCACGGCTGCCTCCCGGCCATTATCAATTCAAGTTTACCGCCTGCAATAATCAAGGAGTCTGGAATGACGATCCGTGGCGCCTGGCGTTTGAGGTCATGCCGGCGTTCTGGCAGACGGTCTGGTTTCGTGCTGGGGTGCTGGTGTTGTTTGCCGGACTGGTGGGCGGCATAACCCGTTATTTCACCAGGGCCAAAATGCGTCGCAAGCTGGCGCGGATCGAGCAGGCTCACGCCCT
>JBQCEJ010000663.1:0-3358 GCA_051960355.1 Verrucomicrobiota bacterium
ACAGCGTTGAAAATCACTGAACACGTGATGCCCACCCACCTCATCAAAGCGGCCGTGGCAAAAGCCCGCGAGGTGGTAACCGACGGTAAAACGCTCGCTCAACCGCTGGCGCGTGGAAAGATTTTCCCTCAACTCATGGTGGATTTGGTCAAAATCGGTGAGGAAACTGGCGACGTGCCCGGCGCTCTGGCCAATGTCGCCGACACCTACGAGAGTGAGTTGCAGCTCGGCCTGCGCACGATGACAAACCTGATTGAGCCGATTCTCATCATTCTGATGGCGGTCGTCGTGGGCTTTTTGCTGATCAGCGTGTTGCTCCCGATGTTTAAACTCATTTCGGCCATCAGCGAAAGTGGCGGGCGATGAATTCGGCCGCTCGCCAGATCGGGTCACGGATGCGTTCGAAGCAGCGAGCTTTTACATTAATTGAGATCATGGTGGTGGTTGCCATTATGGCCATCATCATGGGAGCCGGCGTGCCGACCCTTTTCAAAGCGTTGCACAAGGAGGGCTTTAGAAAATCGGTGAACGACATTGTGGAGGTCTGCGCTTCGGCCCGGGCTCGCGCGATAATGACCGGAAACATGACTGAGGTGGTTTTTCATCCGCAGGATCGCACCTGCGAAGTCTCTGGCGGCGGCAGCGGTGGCGGTTTGGCGCACACGGCGACGATTGATGAAAGCGCCCGGGTCGAAATGCTGGACGTGAATCTTCAGGAATACAAAGACGCGGACCTGGCCCGCGTGCGTTTTTACCCGAACGGCACCAGTGATGAGATGACGTTGATTTTGGTTTCAGACAAAAACGAGTGGCGGAAGATCGCGGTTGAGATCACAACGGGCATTGCTTCAGTGGAAAGCGATCCCAGCAAGTGGAAATAAAGGGCCATGCGAGTCTCCAACTCCAAATTCAACTCATTCGACCAACGGCCCGAAATATCGTGCGCTGGTAAACGCTTCGCTGAACGCGCCTCAGCGTTCACTTTGCTCGAAGTAATGATCGCCGCTGGTATTCTTTTTGTTTGTCTCTTCGCGATGCTGGGGCTTTTGGCCAATACGCTTCGCAATGCCCGTGCTTTGCAGCGCGTTCCGGTGGATGCCGGGATGTTGGCGGCGGAATTGTCCCTGACGAATAAGTTATCCGAAGGCTCCGATTCTGGGGATTTTGGGGACATGTACCGGGATTATCACTGGAAGCGTGAAATTTTTGAAGCGGAGACGAATGGGTTGTTTGCGGTTGATTTTGTGGTCTATCGCCGTGGCCATGAGCGGACGCCCGAATCGCATATGACTGTCCTTTTCTTTCGGCCTGAGTCAACCGTCACTCCAGGAAGATTGCGATGATTCAGCGTCTACATATCAGATCCAATCGAGGCTTCACCTTGATCGAAGTGATGGTCGCTTTGTTTCTGCTCGGCATTATTGTCGCGGCGGTTTACTCGAGTTGGATTGCCGTGGTTCGCGGTTCTAAAGTCGGCCTCAGCGCCGCGGCCGAGGTGCAGCGCTCTCGAGTCGCGATGCGCACGATGGAGGATGCCTTGACGTCAGTGCGGATGTTTGTGGCAGATTCCGAGTATTACAGTTTTGAAGCTGAGAATGGAAACAAGGCCTATCTGAGCTTCGTCGCGAATCTGCCAGAATCGTTTCCGCGAAGTGGGAAATTTGGAGATATGATGGTCAGACGCGTCACCTTCGCGATCGAGGAAGGATCGGATGGCGAATCGCAATTGGTTCTCCGGCAGACCCCTCTGCTCATGGATTTGGATGTTGACGAGCAAAACCATCCTGTGGTGCTGGCGAAAAACGTCACGAAATTCGAACTGGGCTTTTGGGATCTTCGGAATGCCGAATGGCTTGATGAATGGACGCAGACCAACCAACTGCCGCCGATGGTGAAAGTCACTATGCAGTTCGGTCAAAAGGGATACCAGTCACAGCCGCGCGACGAAGTAGCGCGCGTCGTTGCCATTCCGGCGGTTGCAGTGCCGTCCGTGTGGCAAACTCCCAACCAACCAGGTCGGCCGCCGATCAACCCCGGGCTTCCGCGGCCATGACAATCAAGCGCCCACAAGCTTCACCGGGAATTGCACTCATCATCGTAATGGTTGCAATCTTCGTCTTATCCGTTCTGATCGGTGCGTTTGCCTTCTCGATGAAGGTTGAAACCAAGCTGGCCATGAACGCCAACCACGAAGCGGAATTGATCTGGTTGGGACGATCCGGAGTTGATCTGGCCCGCTACGTCGTGGCCCAACAACTCGCCATTCCGAACGAACCTTACGATTCTCTAAACCAAAAATGGGCGGGAGGGCCCGGTGGGATGAACACTTCAAACAGTCCGCTGGCAAATATTTCGTTGGAGAATTATCAGGTCGGGAAGGGAAAAATCAGCGTCAAGATCACTGATCTGGAACGAAAGTTTAACATTAATCAGGCCGATGATCAGGTGCTTCAACAAGCGATGACCGTGGTGGGCGTTGACGCGAGCGCGATTCCTGAAATCAGCGCCGCAATCATCGACTGGATAGATCCCGACGACGTGACGCGCGTCAACGGTGCGGAAAGCGATTACTATCAAGGCTTGGATCCGCAGTACTATGCCAAGAACAAGCCTATCGACGACCTCTCGGAGCTTCTCTTGATACGCGGGATTTCACTCGACATGTACTGGGGTAGTGCTTCGACTAATCACAGCATTGCTGCGTTTCAAGCCGTTGATCGCTATGGTCGACCGGTTCAACAGCCCATTTATCCGGTAGGCTTGGCTGAATTGTTCACGGCTCTTTCGAGTGGAAAAATCAACATCAACACAGCGTCAATCAATACGCTCCGAACAATCCCGCTGCTAGACGAGAACGCCGCTGCAGAGATAATCAAGCTCCGCTCGGGACCTGACGGCGCGGATGGAACAGAAGACGACACGCCCTTTCGCAACGTAGGAGAACTCGTAAATACGGGCTTGAATCGGCAGGTCATTCCGCAGATTTCACGTTACTGCGATGTGCGTAGTCGCACCTTCGATGTGGAAATTCTCGCAGAGATCGGTGGATACACTCGGAAATTCAATGCGATCATAGGACGCAATTCACCGCGGGATGTCCAAATTCTCAGCTTCAGTTGGCGATAGCATCGCCACGTGTAATTACCGTTTTACCACTGAAATCATTGCCTGATCTGCAGCAAGGCTCCCGAAGCAAATCCCTGAATTGTTGCCTGTGAATAACCCTGTGAATATCTTTCTGAAAAAAGACTTGCGGGATTTTAGAACTCAGATAGTTTGTTTTCGTTCTTGCGACTGCAACGGCGAACGAAGAAGTAAAAAACTTCTCAAATAAATCGTTGACAGTTGAGGCGGATCG
>JBQCEJ010000664.1:0-2720 GCA_051960355.1 Verrucomicrobiota bacterium
AAAATCAAAACTTTCAGAAAACACGCTCGGTTTTTCACCCGAAGTGAGAATGATAGTGAGAATAGCTCACGCGAAGTTGCCGCAAAATCGGTGCGAAAAACGGCATGAGGAGTTAAGGGCCACTGTGAAGAATATTTGGAATAACTATAGTTCAACATTTCCAAACCCTCTGATGTAAATCCCCGGCACTAAATTTGTAGTCGAGCACCGCAGCGACCAGACTACGTTACATCGGTTTGGGCTGCTGATCATCGCTCTCCTCAGGCCATAACCCCCGAGCAAAGTCATGGTCAAATGCAGCTCGGGTATGATATGCAGCGAATGACCCGAGTATTGCTTCTGCGTAGGGCGACCTCAATCTTCCGATGCGTTGATACTTAAAAGCCCAGGTTTTTGAGTCATTCTCCCACTTTCCAAAGCAATTCTGAAGATTCTCGCTTAGTGAAAGAGATGCTAGCGACTTTGGAATTTCCTTTGGCCCGACGGAAGCGACTTTTTTTAAGGCCTTATCAAAACGTAGTTTCCAGCCCGGTAGAATAAAATCTGCTGCAACCTGATCTTTCGCAATCTGCACCAATCCGTTCTGATTGAACACTGCTAACTCTAAGATGTTCAAAGAGACACTAGCTGACATTTGGAAGTCAATGAACCATGAGCCGCCCGCCTCGGCCATATTTTGAATTTCATAATAGCGCGCCTTTTCGTCGATTCTTGGCTTTGTCTCTTGAAGTGCAACGAAAATCCCTTCCTTTGCTCTCCGCATACCATTGTCACCCCTTGTCATGAGGTCGCATGGCTGGGCGAGCATCACGAACTTTTTGCTTGTGCCCGTCATTTCAAAAACATCACCGCACGAAAGTGGAGAATGCAATCTATTGACAATTTCTGCCGGGTCGAAAACCTCTTCTTTTTTCCATTGTTGTAATTTCCCTTGGAACGGCATTTTTTCATGCTCTCTCGCTAATTCAGTCATCGAACGCAATGCTCGCAATCGAACAAGGTCCCGCATCACCTGTTCGTCTTCGAAATATCCCTTTTGTGTCGCCATCCGTTGCTGTAAAAGCAGAATCCTCGCGAGCACATCTAATTCTGATGCTCCTTCTTTTAGCGAATTTTCATAAATTGCGCGGTCCAAATCATAAACTGAATGACCCACTAGGGAGTCTACTGTGCTTGAGATTGCGCCCTTCATTATTTCCCCGATTCGCTCTGCTACCTTGTGACAATGTCGATGAGTGAAAACGACACGGCATGCGTGCGAAAACTCGCGTTTTGCGCCCTCTTCGGTTTCGCCGATGTCGCTTTTTGACATTACTGCAAAATCAGATAGGCGTAGAGTCCCTTGTGACTCTTCTGCGATTCGCTTTCGCAATAGTTCCGCGCCCTCTTCGGGCTTTGTACGTGTGAGCAAAATACAATGATACTTTCCCTGCGCCTTTAGCTCTTTGAGTATTCCGTCCCCTTCGTCGCCATAGCCTTCTTTCGAAAATTGTCTATCAACAAGAAAAAGCGTTCTCTCTGTGCATTTTGAGAGCAATTCGGCTTTCTTGGACGTCCATGTTTTGAAGGACATGGTCTGAACGTCTTCTAAGGCTGACTTCAATGCATTGATCTGAACTGTAGTCAGTTCACTGGAAGTCTCAAGTCCCTCCTGGGCCTCAGCCGGCAATTGCTGAGTCAACGATTCGATGATATTGACGAAATTGTGAACGTGAACGTTTAGAATCTCCTGAAGCTTTGTTTCTCTCACGCCTTCTGGCAAATCAAACGTCAATTCGGTCAGGGCCTCATGTTTCAGCGTGATGTTTTGAGCAGCCAGCCTCCCGATCAATTCTTGAATCCTAACTTTTTGACGCTCTAAATCTCCACTTGAAAAATCATCATCGATCCACACCACCTTATCTATTCCGACCGCTTTAAGAACATCGGTCAGAGTTGGCCCTGCCGATTTGCTCATTTTATTGCTCCTGAAAAATCAACGATGAATTGAAAACGACGACCTGCCTCATTTCGCTCTGATCCGAGGTGTATTGAGCAGCCTTCAGCCATCAAAATTTGAGAAATAATAAATAGGCCCAACCCGTGACCTTGCCCCTTTGGCTTGTCCGTCACAAAAATGTCGAAGATAGATTTTTCCAACGGCGGTCTAACACCTGGGCCTGTATCGAAAAATACTAATTTTGAACCTTCCAACTTCGCGTGAATTTCCAAACTGAGGCCCTTATGTTTTAAGCTGTAATCCTTCAGCCAGTATTCACTATTTCGGGTCAAATTATCAATCACTTGTGTAAGGCGCCCACGATTTATGCGGAGGGACATATCACCTTCTTTGCCCGAAATGGATGTCTTGATATTAAGCCTTTCAAGCCGGTCTTTCCTCAACTCAAAAAACCCTTTAATAAATTCAAAAAGATCAATGTCCTCACGAGTCTCGCGGAATGTCCGGAGCATCGGATCGAGAAAAGACATTTTTCGTGATATTAGATTCGCTATTGTGCGAATCATATCCAAATCAGAGAAAACCCCCAAATCTCTGGAATTATGCCGTTCGAATTGCGTTTTGACTCTTTTGGCCCTTGCAACAATTTCTTCAAGCAAAGGATGTAATTCGTGGATCAATCCTTGTGCCGAGAGACCTATCCCTACTGTTTCATAGGTCTCTGATATTTGCGTGTTTAATTGTTCAAAACGTTCCGAAATAACGTCGGCAAGTTTTTCCT
>JBQCEJ010000665.1:0-2189 GCA_051960355.1 Verrucomicrobiota bacterium
CGTCATCGACAAGAACGGCGTCGTTCAAGACAGCGAACAGACTCCGACGCCCAAGGATCTGCCGAATTTCGAAGCGATCAAGGCCGTGCTCGCAAAGCTGGGCTGACGTTCGATTCTTTGAACGAGCGTGCTGGCTCGTTGTTTTCAAAGACCGCCCGATTGGGCGGTCTTTTTCATTTCAGCTTTGGGCAATCGGAAAATTGACCGTTGGGAAAGGAACTCTTTTCAAACGCGGAAACGCAGACTGATTTCAGGGTGGGTTCCGTCTGGAAATCGAAACTGGGGAATCAGCTTTGCAGCAGGTGAACGACCGTCGCCACGACCGCCAGACTCAGCAAGGACCAGAACAGATTGCGATACAGTCGCGCATCGCTGTTGGCGGCGCTCAATTGCTCCTGTAGGGAGTTGAATCGGTTCTGCTCATCCTGGCTCATACGGTGGGTGAGAAAAACGTTTTCTCAATTCTCAATTTGCGAGAAGCAGTCGCATGACAACGCCGAGTTCCAGGAACAGGACAGTCATCAGGACAGCATCGAAGGCGCGAAACTGAGTTTCCCGACTATGATTCACCGGAGCGAGCGTCGTGGAATAAAAGGTCCTCGTGGTTCCGGCCAAGGTTTTTGCGGTGGCGACAGCTTTCATACCCCTCTTCCAGCAAAGAACGGGCCGCAGTTCAGGATTGGGCGAACACCCCATGTCTGCACTGGGCAAAACGTGATTTAAGAAACCCAAACATCGCAAAAATGAAAAACATGTCTTCAAAATTCAAGGGTCCGCGATTGCAGTGCCTGGGTTTGGCTCTGCTGGCTTTAGGCCTGGTCGGCTGCAACTCGGTCGGATTCAAAACGGGCGACACCACCGCCGTGAGTCTTCTCAAGGCGAGTCGAGCCATTCAGGCCGAAAGCCGTGCGCTCGACGCGAGCATCGGAAGCTTGAACGCTCTGGTAAACAGTCCCGCTCAGGATGTGAAGCCGCAGTTCAAAGCATACGGCAAAAGCATCAAGGAATTGCTCGGCTCCGTGGAGAATTCTGATCGGGCGGTGGCGAAACTGCGGGAGCAGAGCGAGGCCTATTTCCATGCCTGGGACACTGAGTTGTCGGCGATGAACTACGAAATTATTCGCACTCACAGCGAGGCGCGCAAATCAGCGGTCAGCAATCAGGTGGATTCTCTCTGCCACCGCTATGAAGAAACGCAGGCTGTCGTCCGCCCGCTGATCAGCTATCTTAGCGACATCCAGCGGAACCTTGGAACGGATCTGACCTTCGATGGTTTGGTCGCCACGCGCGAAATCGTTCGGAACGCATCTGCAAACACGCAGAAGATTCAGACGGCCTTGGCTCAGATGGCCACCGAGTTTTCTGATTCCGGAGTGCGATTGTCCACCGTCGCCAACCGCGAGGAACCCAGCCCAGCTCCGGCACAAACGGCTGGAAATGCCCACGCGGGGGCGGGAATGCCGTAGCCAGCCCAAAGCTTTGATAGCCGGTGGAACACTTGAATCAGCATTCCACCGGGAATCCAATCGAGGTCTTTCGGATCAGCTCTGAGATTTTCTGGCGCGGCTGCGGCGTTTGAGTCGCGACATGATGATTTGACCGACCGTGCGTTTCAGCAGCGCTTGGGCCTGCGCCAAGGCATCATCAAGGCGGGCGCACTCGTCCAATTCGGCTTCGTCCAACGGCTTTCCATTCATCAGAAGTTCGGCGGCTTTGCAGCAGTCGGCGCGCATGGCGGACAGTTGGCAGGCGATGCGGGCGGTGCGTCCAATGGGTAAAACAACTTTAATCTTTTTTGCGTTTGCTCTCACGCTTTGACCTTGGATCGGAAGCGGTTAGGCGTCATTCGGTAGGAGGCTGATTCTGGGCTAGGTGTTTGTCTGACAAAGGCCCCACGGCTTGTCCGAAATTTCGAGAAGCTTGACGATGCTTCTCAAGATGTTCACTGTTTCTCCCCGAAAACCGGGGAATTTCCCCTGGGCTGATTTTTATGAACCAAGCACACAACCTGTTCGATACGCTGCAAAAGTTTGATCTGGGAAACGCCAAACAAGGCTCTTTCTATTCGCTCCCGCAACTCGAAAAAGCCGGAATCGGCCCGATTTCAAAACTCCCAGTTTCCATTCGCCTCGTGCTGGAATCAGTGCTGCGTAATTGCGACGGCAAGAAAGTTTCTGAAGCGAATGTGC
>JBQCEJ010000666.1:0-2395 GCA_051960355.1 Verrucomicrobiota bacterium
GACCTCCGCGACCTGCTCGAGTTCATGGCGAGTTTGAAGCAGTAGCTTGGAACGACGGAAGCTCAGGCCGCGCACACTGCGGAAATCGAGTGGACGAGAAAGACACCGGAGCAACGATTTACAGGAGGTCGTCGACCGGCAGGGCCGCCCCAAGCCAGTGGTGTGTTTGCTGGCTCCGCTGCGCTACGCAGCAACACACCCTTCTGTGTTCGGCCCTGATTTCATGTTCGTGTGGGTTAGTGACTCTTCAGCCGATAAAAAGCTTGGCCCGAAAGTGGCAGAGCGATCTCGTATTGAAGGTTCGACAGGTTGAGTGTCGGCACATTCGTCACATCTTCCCAACTGGCCTGCATAAAGTCCGCGCGTTTCTGTAAGACAAAGTCCATCGAAGGCAAAACCCAGCCGAGTCGGAATTCTCCGGCCGACACCGCAGCTTCGAGCCGGGGCGCAGGTGTGCCGATGCACCTCCAAACCCCTCCGTTGCCACCATCCGCCGCCGCGAAGAGTTTGCTGCCGTCGGCGGATATGGCGACCGAGTTCCACGACAGCACGGGCACGGCATTGGAGTTCCAAGTCGCACCGTAGTCCGTGGAGGTGTAAATAAAGCCGCTCCTCGAACAAACGATCAGAGAGCTTGCATCCACGGACACTGCGCAAGCCTTCCAGGACACACTGGGCAAACTGCTCAATATCCAAGTGTGTCCAAAATCCACAGAGCCGTAGAGCTGCTCCCCACTGGTCAAGGCGACCAGCCTGCTGCCATCGACGGAGGAAGCGACCGCTACCCAAGAAGTTGCTGGCGCGTTCGTGCATTGCACCCAATCCGTGCCGCCATCGATTGAAGTGTAAATTCCTCCCCGATTGGAGTTGACTGCCACGAGGTTGCTGCCGTCGGCGGAGGAAGCGACCGAACCCCAGAATGCCAGCGGTGCATTTTTGGATTGCGTCCACAGAGCGCCGCTGTTTGTCGAAATGCATATCGTCCCGGGAAAATTATTGACGGCGACGAGTCTCCGGCCATCTGCCGAACCGGCTACCGAGGTCCATCCGGCAGTGGGAACGGAATTCGATATCCAAGTCCTCCCACCGTCTGCGGACGTGTAGATTCCCCTTGGGTCGTAGTTGGCGGCTACGAGCTTGGTCCTATCGGCGGAAATGGCAAAGGAATCCCAAGTCCCGACGGGCGCACTGGTGGTTGTCCAGGTCGCACCGCTGTTGGTGGAAAGGTAAATGGGTATACTTATCCGAAAACCCGACAGCAGCAGTGTCGTGCCGTCCGCCGAGCAGGCAATTTGGGGATAGTTTATCGAGAGCGGTGGAGCGATCTGCTCCCAAGTTTGGGCGGATGCACAAAAGAAGGCCAAGACGCAGGCTGAGACAAACAGCACGAACCTTTTCGTGTTCATACAATCATGCTGAGGTTGTGGCACAAGGCCGAGCGCATGAACTCACACACGCCGGGCCAATTGTGAACCGCGAATGCGGAACTGAGTCGCCCAACCAGCGTTGGCTGCGGTGATCTTGTTGAACTAAGCCGCTGCGCGGCGACGGTGTTTCGCGCTCGGGCGGGGCTTTGTCTTCCTTCGGCATGGAGCTACTCTACTATTTTGGGCGGATCTGAAAAGCCCCAATCCGTCCTTCACCGGCACGCCTCACCTCGACCTGATTCGCACCACCGGGCGCGAGTATGCCAACTCCAGCTAATCGGGCGAAGTGTCAGGACGCGCCCAAAGTTCCATCCCGCCTCTTTTTCGAATTGCTTCAACAGTGTTTGCCGCTAGGCTCCCGCGCATGTCGGCAACGCCACTCAGCGAACTCATCCCGGTATTACAAGTTTCAGTCGCGCCTGTGATTCTGATTTCAGGCGTCGGATTACTGCTGCTCTCCCTGACCAATCGCTTCGGCCGCGCCGTCGATCGCTCGCGCCAACTGATTCGCGAGTTGCGTGAAGCCAGTGATGCGGACCGACGTCAGGTGAACGATCAGGTGGAGATTCTCTATCGTCGCGCGCTCCTGATCCAGGCGTCCATCGTGCTCTCCACCGCCAGTGTTCTGTTTGCGGCGCTGTTGATCATCACGCTGTTTTTCACCGCGCTCATGAAACTGGAACTGGCAGGCCTGATCAGCGTCATGTTCATCGGCTGTTTGGTTTCGCTGATTGCATCGCTGATTACCTTCATCATGGATATTCGCCTGTCATTGAAGGCGCTCAAACTTGAGATGAGTTACAAAAAGCCGGGTTCCTTGGTTTGATCAGCGTCCGACACGTTGCGATGGTGGCTGGCTTTCGGAAACTCCCACTTTGACCGTCACGCCGGGAGAAACTACGTTGCCCCGGTGCAAAAGGGAAATGCCAGCACGTTTGATTCGCCGCGGGTTCGCTTCCTCCTGCGCA
>JBQCEJ010000667.1:0-3631 GCA_051960355.1 Verrucomicrobiota bacterium
GGTGAAGCTCGAGGTCAGCCGGAATCACATGGGCAATTTTTTCGAGTGCGTCCGTTCCCGTCAGGATCCGATCGCAAATGTGGAAACCGGCCATCGCTCGGCCGTCATCGGGCACTTGATCATTATTGCACTGCGAACCGGTTTGAAGCTGGAGTGGAATCCGGAAAAAGAAGTGTTCACCGGTGCCGACGCGGCCGAAGGCAACAAACATCTCGCCCGCGAAATGCGCCAGCCTTACGACTACAGCTTTGTCCAGTAGCAGTAGAACTTTTTCGAAGCGTCCACTCCACTTGCGTTGCGCGCATCGTTGAGTTCCTGAACGGAAGTCATTCCCGTTTGGGCCGAGGTAAAATTGGAAGAGGGTTTGTTGTCGAACAGCGGGCTGCCGTGTCACGTCATTACGCTGATCAGATTTGGAAGTTCAAAACCCAGGCCGGCAAGTCGTATCCGCTCACGCTCGCTGCGAATTTGGCACTGCTGAGAAACCCAAGCTGGGGCAACTCTAATCCGGGGAAAATTCTGAAGATGCAAAAAGGCCCGTGAACATTTCAGTGTTCACGGGCCTTGTAAGATGGTGGAGCCGAACGGGTTCGAACCGATGACCCCCACAATGCCATTGTGCTGTTTTGATGGCTATTCATTGGGGTTTGTTTCGGCGGAATTGCTGCTGCCAAGTTGTTGCCAACTTCCTTTTCCAACCTCCTGCGCCAGAAAGGCCGCGTTCTTCTCAATGGTCGAGAGCTTTCGGACGATCTCGCCCAGCCGATGAACGGCCATGCAGGCGAGGATCAGAAATATCACGAGGAAGATCAATAGCATATCGGATCGGTGTTAAGGGGTCACTCTGGCGACGCGATGCGGGGTTCCGTAATCCCAACGTTCCAGTATTTGACCGTCCTGCTCCTTGGTGCCAATCTTCATGGCCCGACCGTTCAACTCTTGCCCGACTGCCGGCCCGGTCTTGCTCACCGGGTAGTTCTCAATGACAACGATTGGACCGAGTTCCTTTTCGTCTCCCACATGCTGCTTGTACGGCACGTTGGCTCGAAACGAATTTACGGTGTCGTTGCGAATCTCTGTTCGGGTTGCGGCTTGGTAAATTGGTTTCAGGGTGAATGTCTGAACTAGGACCGCGTTGCTCAAGACCTTCAGGCAGTCGCCGGAGAACGTCGAAAAATGGGAGCTTCGATCCACATTGTAAAGCTTGCCATCAACTTCCCGGAAGTTGGGCGCGGCGGTGATCCAGTTGGTTTGTTCCGCCTGGGCAATGAGGGCACCGAGGGCAAGGCAACCTGTGAACAAAAATGTGAGCGATTTCATAAGATGTCTGCTGCCAGCGTGCAGTGTTTTTATTTTAGTATTACATGCGGCATTTTACGAAACCCATCAACTTTTTTTGGGGGTTGGACAGCTTTTGTCCAATCGCGATGTCCACACTGAGTTTATGACATCAAGGACGAGTGTGGGGAAGAGGATTGAAGCATTGCTATATCGGGCGCAGAAGCGCGAGGACAAAGCGAAGCAGTTGAATGCGGAGGCGTTTCGTTTGAGGGCTGAAATCAACCGACTGCTCAGTGTTTGCGACGTCTCAATATGCTGCTCTGCGCGTCCCTCAATTTCATCTGAGCAATCTCAACTTCGCGCTCCAGCACCTTCAGCAATGCCTCGTCTCCACACTCCCTGATGGCTTCATTGATCATCTGAGAGAACCTGCCACGGCCTTTGGCCTTGGCGCGTTCAAGGATGTCGAGAACAGAAGCGTCTTCGGCCTCGAATGTGATAATATCCCGCTTTTCTTTTTTCTTGGGTGTTGTCATACCGAGCTGCATTTCTGATTTTTTTTTCGATCCTTGGGCCTGTTACTACTGCGGATTTGTGTGAAGTGTAATACACCCCACACGCACGCGCGCAACTTTTTTCTTGTGGGGTGTAATACGTATGTAATACAACGTCCGGGCATGACGAAATCATCCGTAAAATCTGGCCGGGTCATTTGGACTTTTGTTCCGACGAAAGAATCTCAATCGCTGATTGCCAAGGCGATCACTCGTGTTTGCGGAAAAGCTGCAACAGATGCCCAAAAGCACGGGGTGAGGACAAGGCTGATCAACGAGGCCCTGATCCTTCAGCACGCGAATCTGCGGGGCAAGCGGGAAGGCGGCGCGGCTTGATCAATGGCGTCCATCTTGACGCGATGCTGGACCGCGATGACTGCGCGGCTTGGCTGAAGGTGAAGCGCCGGTATCTGGACGATGACGCGATGCTGGATACTCCCAAAATACCAGTGTTCCGACCGAGTCCGAAAGTGGTTCGGTACCACCCGCGAACGATTTTGGCGAAGCTGGCCAAGGATGCAGGCGTTTCGTTTGAGGTCATCGCGGCCAGTTACGGAGTAAATGAACAACCGAAAGGAGAGCAGCAATGAGCAGCATCATCGACACATTGGTAGGAGTTGGAGCCGCCTTAATCGCATTCGGACTCATCTGTGCCTTTGCTGCATGGTTTGAGGACATCCCAGAAGGTTATGAGGATGGGCATGGATATCACGCCGGAATCGAACCCACCCCTGAACCCGACCCTGAGCCATTCTTCGAATCTGAAGATGAGTGTGATCATGAGTGGCGGTGTCCTGTGGCTGGCTTTTCGGAGTGCAGGCATTGCGGAGAGGTCCGCGAGTGGTAGGCAGCGATTTTCACAACAACAAACCATAACAACGATCGAAAAATGAGCACATCAGTAATAAAAAAAGAAGAAGTCCTCGCGCTGGACACAATCGCCAACTCGGCTTTGAGCACTCTCGGAATCTCGGGCGCCTTTGAGCAGACGTTCGCCATGGCTGAAGCCATGATGCAACTGCGAGCGGCGATCACTCCGGCGATGATGGATCGTTTCATGAAGCTTCAGAACACGAAGCTGGGTTTCATGACCGACAAAAATCCCCGCGTCTGGAACAAGAAGGAGAATGCCTACAACAAGCCCTATGGGGAAGAAGTGGTGAAGGATTGCATCATTGAAGCGACTTTGCGCGGGGTGAAGACGGTTGGCAATCAGTTCAACATCATCTCGGGTAACTGTTATATCACGCTGGAGGGTTTTCAGTTCAAGCTTCGACAGTTGAAAGGGCTGACGGAATTCAAACCTTCCTTCGGCGTGCCTCGGATTTCGCCGGGAGGCGCGCTGGTGGAGTGCGAGGCCACGTGGTGTTTCCAGGGAGTGCCGGATTCGATGAAGGCGACCATTGCCTGCAAGGGGGATGATTACGCCGGGTCGGACAGTTACATCGGCAAAGCGCAACGAAAGTTCCTGAAACGAATTTACGAAAGGGTGACCGGGACGAGCGAGCCGGATGGTGAAGCGGATACGGAAGCGGCTCAGATTTCTGCTGCTGCGCCGGCTGCGCGATCTGAAGCGGCTCCAACCTTTAGCGGTTCTTCGGCAGGCGGGGAAATCAAGAATGAAAAACCGGCCATGGCTTCTCATGCCGATCCAGAAAAGACCCCGCCCGCCGTTTCTCCTTCGACTGATGAAGCTGCTGAGGCTGCGGCTGGGCTTGCCCCGAGTGCGCCGACTGCGAAGCGCGAAGCGAAGCCGATGGCGAGCCCTCAGGCCGCGCTGCAAGCCTTCATGGAGG
>JBQCEJ010000668.1:0-2946 GCA_051960355.1 Verrucomicrobiota bacterium
CATCGACCGCCCCATTGACCGTTCCCGAACCGCCCAGCGCGCCGCCGGTAACTGTCACCGTCCCGCCATTCAACACGTTGTTCGCCGCCAGGGTGCCGTTCGTGATGAGAGTGCTGCCCCAAGTATTGATGGCGCTATCAAGATTCACCACGCCTGAACCATCCTTGAAGAACGATCCGCCGCTCCCAAGGGTCAGCGAGCTTGCAAACGTGATGGTGTCGGCCGATTCGGCGGCGGTGTTTCCAGTCGTGCACCACAATTCCACGTCCGTGCCGGTGACCGTATTGGAGAATGTCATAAACACGGGGTTGGATACCATCCGGAAGCGCGAACTGGTTTCAACGACAACCGGGCCGGTAAAGTTCACTCGGGTATTGCCATTGATCGCGTAAAGCGCGCCGGGCGAACTGAGGATACCCGCGCCGTTGACGAACATCGGCTCGGCAACCTCCACCGTTCCACCGAAGTTGACGCCAAATTTGCCACCCGCCAACACCCGTGTGCCGGAATCAGTAGTGCCCAAACCGTTGGGTTTCGAGACAAACAACTGGCATCCGTCGTTGATGGTCGTGAAACCGGTGTAGGAATTGGTGCCGTTCAGGGTCAGCGTGCTGGCACCAAGAACTTCCACCGCACCCGAGCCGCTGATCGGGGCATTCACCGCGATACCGCCGCTGCTTAGGTTTAACCGGAACGTGCCGTTGTTTGTGATGGCTGTCGGAGCGCCCAATGCACCAAAACCGCCGCCCGCTCCAATGGACAAAACACCCGCTTGAATATCGATTGTCCCCGTAAAATTATTGCTGGGGCTGGTAAAAGTTAAATCGGCGGCACCCTGCTTGGTAAGCTTGCCAGCAGTAGAAATTCCGTCGCCGTAAATCGTGTATGGATTCGAAACATTGCTGACCACCACGCTGTTGGGAATGACGTTAAAAGACGAGTTATTGACATAAACCAGGAATGAAGCTGCGGAATCGTCAAAGGTCACGGAATCACCGTCGGCGAAATTGGTTGCAGTGAGACCGCCGCTATTGGTCCAGTTCAGGGACGTCGTGTCCCAGTCGCCTGATACCCCGAGCCATGTCAGGCTTTTCGGCACGCCCACCACGACCAAATTGACCTGATTTGCAGTGGTGCTCAACACGTAAGTCTGGCTGGTGACGCCGTCCAGGACGAGATTGAATGAGCTGGTTGGAATCGCGGCGCCGGTATAATTAATCAGCCGGTAAGTGCCAGCCGCTTTGAAAGTCGGCACTTTGACATTGAGGGTAACAGGAGTGCCACTAAGGGTGAGCGAGCCCGACACATTCAGAATGTCATTCGTGGTGCTGGTCACCGTGAAATTGAGGGGATTAGCCGCGTTCACCGTAAGATTGCCGGTCACAGAACCATTACACTTCAAGCTCTGGAAATTCGCAGCATTCAAGGCCAGACCGCCACCAGACAAGCTGGTGGCATCCAACGTGCCGCCGGCGAGGATGATGTTCGTCGAGCTGGAGATGGGCGTGACAAGTTTGAGCACGCCGTTGGTGATAGCAGTCGATCCAGTATAGGTGTTGTTACCGCCCAAGGTAAGAGTGCCGGAGTTGAGCTTGGCGACACCTCCCAGTCCTTGAATGACATTGTTCAGCACTAAATTGTTTGTTGCATTGAACCTGAGCGCATTCGTGCTATTCACGAGCGTGACAATGCCTGGACCAAGAGGATCAAGGGCATCGCTGCCAATCTCAATGTAGCCGGTCGTATTCGTCCAGTTGCCGCTGAACGCCGTGTTCGTGCCTAACAGAACCAGCGAGTTCGTCACCATCGCCACCGTTAAGTTGCCGGTCCCGCTCAAGTTGGCCAAGAGCAGGATATCACGATTGAATTGGATGCTGCTGATCGCATTGAACGTCGAGTCTCTTGTCACCGAAATGGTGCCGCCCAACGCAGCCCTCCAGTCGGTGGTGCTTTGATTCGCGGTATTATAGCTGATCGTCCCCCCGGCCATCTCGATATTGGCAGTAGCCAATCCCGCGAAACCGCCACCGTTATTCAGCACCAGAGAGCCGATGGCGCCCCCAGCGCCATTGTTGGTGAGGGTTAGTTTGTTCCCGACGAATGTCGACAAAGTGGGCGAATTGGTCGATGCATCCAGCGTCCGCACGACAAAGGTTCCCGTTCCGCCGGAAATGTAATTATTGCCAGCTGCCGCAACGGCGGCAGGCGTTCCCCATGAAACACCGGTGTTCCAGTTTATGCCTAAGGTCTGATTCGCAGTCTGGTAGATGTCCGCCGCCTGCGTGGACACGCCAGCCAGAAGCATTGCTCCCCAAAGGGCAGCGCCCAGCAAAGGGTCTTTGGTAGGTATGATTCTTTTCATGTTTTGTTTCGATGTTTTCTGGGTTGAGTTTAGATCAGGACTGAATGGACCGCCGGAGAGAGTGAATGGGATAAAGATAATGGTTTAAGCTTCTGAGTTGAGAACCGGGCTTTGATGGCGAATATCTTCTCCTATTATCAAGTATCGTCGACCCCACAAAATAATGGGGTGTTTGAATGAACGGATTCTTCAAGGGCGTGTGTCGTTTCTCGCGGGCCAGAACCCGTGCTCTCAAATTTTCCCCAAGTAAACGCATTCACAACGCGTGAGTTTTTCTGCTTTTCATCAACAACTGGCATTTTCCGGTTCAACGAGCGCTCAGCGCTCGTGCCGTCGGCGCGCGGACTTCAGGCCGCTTCAACGTGATTTGGAACAGTCATTCTCGAGCCCAGAACCGTGACTAATCTTGAAGCGGCATAAATGCCGCGCCCCGCTTTGTCTCCGCAGGGTTCGTATTTGAACGCCCGTTCCAACTGCATCGTTGCAGCTAAGGCCCCAACTGCACCCGATAAAAGCGCTGGAGAAAGATATTGGTATCCGCATCTTTCCAGACAAACGGGAATGCCGGTGAGTTGGTCGCAAGG
>JBQCEJ010000669.1:0-2325 GCA_051960355.1 Verrucomicrobiota bacterium
CTACGGCAGCACGATCATCCAAGGCGCTTGGGATCCGGCCACGACAAACGGCCCGCTCGCGGTTCGTTGTGCGTGGCTCACGAATGGCGCCACTTTGACTGGATTCACGTTAGAGGGGGGAGCAACTCGGGCCATTGGCAACACCACGACACTCCAGAGTGGCGGCGGTATTTGGTGTTCGGATTGGTTTGTATCGTCTGTGATTGGCTGCAATGTTCGCCGCAATGCCGCTGCTTACGCGGGTGGCGGCGTCTGCGGAGGCGCTCTCAGCAACTCGGTTGTCTCTGGAAACCGTTCCGTTTACGGCGGAGGGTTCGCTTATGCCGCTGCCTATAATTCACTTGTCATTTCCAATTCAGCGGACTCACAAGGTGGAGGCGCTTACACTCGTTATCCGGTGGTAAATTGCACGGTTGTTCGCAACTGGAGCGGATTCCAAGGCGGTGGTATTGCAGACTTTTCCCCATCGTATGAACCCGCCGTTCGCAATTGTGTCGTCTCCGGGAATGAAAGCATGACAGCCTTTTTCAATCAGGATTATTATCCGGCGTATTCAGGAAAAACCTTGAATTCATGTGTGCAGTATCCAGTGCAGTCTGCTCAGTGGGGCAACATCAATGCCGATCCCCAATTCACCGATGATTTTCATCTCGCCGTCACTTCGCCCTGCCGCGGCGCTGGAAGCTTCCTATACGCAGGCGGAACCGATTTGGATGGCGAACCGTGGAGCAACCCGCCATCCATGGGATGTGATGAAGTCGATGAAGCGGCCATCACCGGTCCACTTTCAGTTACTTTCTCCAACTGGTTCGGCATCTCTGAAGCGGTGGCAGGCAAGATGATGGGATTGAATGGCTTTGTCACCGGTCGCGCCACCCGGGTGGGCTGGGAGTTCGGCGACGGCTCTTCGATCACCAATGTCAGTACGCTGGGATTATTGCACACGTGGACAAACGCCGGGGACTACAATGTCACCTTTACCGCCTTCAATGCAGATCATCCAAACGGAGTCTCAGCCAATGCAGTGGTGCATGTGGTTCCGTTGGTCGCCCCGAGCCTTGGATTTGGAATCGCTGAATCCAGCGCCAACCTGACCTTTTCAACACAACCCGGTCTGACTTACGTGCTCGAAAGTACCACGAATCTGGCTCCGGCGGTGTGGCAATCTCGTGGCTATTATTTCGCGACCAACAACGCCATGGAAATTCAATCTCCGCTGACAATCGATCCAACCGTGTTCTTTCGGATTAGAGTCTACTAACTTTTGAGGCCGCCTTTTTGACCGAGTGCTTTAGCTGGTGGAGAGGCCGGCGCGGCAGCGCCAGTCCTGCCGTGAGTCACCGACCGCGCAGAGCTAGCTGAGCCGCTTGCGAAACTCCGCGCAGGCCTTTGCCACATCGGGCGCATTGAGAATCGCAGAGACCACGCAGATCCGCCGCGCGCCAGCGGCCAGCACTTCATCGACATTGGAAAGGTTGATCCCGCCTATCGCAAACCAGGGAACGGTCACATTCGCCGCCGCCCAACGGACGTATTCCAACGTGACGGCTTTTGCCGTCGGCTTGGTGCCGGTGGGATAAACCGGGCCGATGGCGATGTAATCCGCGCCCGCTTCCAGAGCGCGTTGCGCCTGCGCCGGCGCATGCGTGCTCAGGCCGATTCGCAGTTCCGATTTCGGATTTCGCAGTTCGGAAACATGAAGATGTCCGGCGTCAAAAAAATCTTCTTGTCCAAGATGGCAAATCTCCGCGCCAATGGCTTCAGCAAACGCCACATGAACAATGATCACCAAACCGACATTTGCGCGGCGGGTGATTGGCAGAACGGCTTCGGCCATTCGAAGGACATCGTCTGGTGAAGCATTCTTGGCGCGCAGTTGAATCAAATCCGCGCCGCCATCGCACAGTTGTTGCGCAAGGAACTCCGGTGCGCGGCCATGCAAGTAGGCCGAATCCACGAACGCGTAAAGCCGACACTCCGACAGTGGTTTCATCAGGCCGCAATTACTACCCGACTACCGCGTTCTTGTGAACATGAAATGCCAGAGCGCGTCGGAATGGAGCAGGGCGGATCCCACGCCGCGACTGCGGGCCAGCGGCGAAAACATCAGCCATTGCAGCCATCGCGCCCAGCGGAGACGTCGCCCGAAGGCAGCATCGCAGGCGAGCGCTGTTCCGCGTTCCGCTTCGAGCCAGCTGAGTTCGCCACGACTGAACTGTGTCAGCGGTTCAATCGCGATCTCAGCGGATTCAAACGCCATCGACATGCCATTGCCCGTCGCGGGAGGAATCATCGTCACGGCGTCGCCAATGCTGAACTCGTGCT
>JBQCEJ010000670.1:0-6354 GCA_051960355.1 Verrucomicrobiota bacterium
AGTTACTCGCTGACGAGCTACAGCCTGACCAATGAGGTCAATGTCGGCATGTCCACCATCATCACGCAGTTTCGCGAGGTGTATCCGTTCCGGTCGGCGCAAATCCTGAATCCCGTTTCGAAAATCATGCTGGTAGAGGAAAGCAACCAGAAAATCAACGACCCGCGCTGGGTTCCGAACATCAATTCCATTTCGGACCGCCATCGGGGCCGCGGCAATGTCACCTTCGCAGACGGGCACATCGAAGGGGAACTGCCAAGCTTTGGCAGGAACCCAACCAACTCCAATCCCACGCTATGAAATGGCCGGATAAAATGGGGCGCGGCGTTCACGCCCCTTCAGAGCAAGAAGCCGTGGGAACGCGGAAGGTTCAACGAGCACAGACGACTTATGACGGAGTATAAACTGGGATGTCCGCAATGTGGCCAGCACATCAAGTGCACCGAAGCCTACTTCGGCAAACAGATCGATTGCCCAACGTGCCGGCAGGCGATCATTGTCGCGCCTCGAAAAAAGACCACGCCTCAACCCGCCACCTCGGCAGCGCCCGCCGGCAGCAAATCCAATCGCTGGACCCGGGGCATGGCGATCGGGTCGGTCGTGCTCCTGGGGCTGGCTCTCACCGGTTTCATCTGGGCCTGGCTCCATTTCGCCCAACAGCGGGCTGACCAACGAGAGGCGCGAGCGGCAAGGCGGCTTCCGCCCCGGAGAACGGCTCCCGCGCCGAGAGTCGTTCTCGGAGTTCCACCGGCAACGCCGCCCACCGTCAAAAATATCAAGGTGCCGCTCGAAGAAATCGGGCCAGGGACCAACAGCGTCACTCCAGAGATGCTGACCTTGATCGAAGGTTCCACCTTGCAAGTCTGCCTGAGAGACAAGGGGTTTCCCGTGACCTTCTCAGTCCAAAGCCCCAATTTGCCCAGCCTAAGCCTGGACCCGAAAACGTTGACACGCCTCCAGGGGCAAACGGTTTGGGCGACCAATGTTTTGAAAGGCTATGGAGATACCACCATTGATGTCACCGGCAACCCCCGCTACTCGCTGGCGTTCGGACCAGTCATCGCTAAAACCTCCGGACGCACCACCCAGATCAATGCCCTCCCAAATGGACCCCGCGTATCGATCGCCTCGTTCCAATCCGCCAATATGAGTTCCTGGCTCGCCGTGCGCGGCGGAGGCCATGTCACGATTGCGGGCAGCCTCACCAATATCTCGCGGGGCACAACCCTCTTATACATCACCGACGGCACGACGCTGACGTTGCAAGGGCCTTCCACCATTTCACCGATGGCCACGAACAGATCGAATCCCTACCGCTACTGCGTGGCCAACGGCACCTTGGTGCTGGCCAATGACCATGCGCTGACGAATAACGTCGGCGGTTTGAACCCGAAGCGCAGCTGTTTCATTCTGGGCCCGGCCACGGGGTTCATCGATCCCGCTCGCGAAACGCCTCGGGATGGCCTGCTGATTGCCACCAATAACCGTTGCAACGCGGCCGTGTATCTCGGCGAGCCGGATTCAGCGGGCGGGCTCACACTTGATTCCACCGCGACCAACCACGTGGCCGATGGCGACACGGGATTTGTGAACAGCGGCGTCTTCACCATCGGGGCCCAGAACACCAGCGGAATCAACACCTATGCCAATCCCATCGTCCTGGGCTGGACCGAAAATGCCGGCAAGAGCGTGACGCTCGTCGCCGCCACCGGCGGTCAGGCCGATTTCGCGGGCGGCATCTTTGTCAATGGCAGCGACCGGACGGCGGGGGTGACGGTCGGCAACGCCACGCATGCCGGCCTTGTCACGTTCCCGGCCGAAAACACCTACGGTGGCGATACCTTCATCACGAACGGCACGCTGGCGTTGACCGGTTCGGGATCGATTGCCCGCAGCGCCCGCATTGTGGTGGCGGCCGGCGCCTTGTTCGATGTTTCCCGTTTGAATTCCCCCTTCAGCCTTCAGCCGGGCCAGATCTTGGGCAACCGGGGTTCCAACGCCAGGATCAAGGGCAATCTCAATGCCAGTTCCGGAGTGTTGGCGCTGCGTGTTGACACCAACGGTCCGGCCCTCTCCCTGATTGAAGGGACGTTAACGCTGGAGGCAACCACAAGCGTCGAACTGGAGAATGACGGTCCGGCGCTCAATCCGGACGACTACCCGCTCATCACCGGAACAAAGGGCGGACGCGTTGCGTCCTCTGCCGAACTGCCCAGCGTCCGGGCAACCGGCCTCGGCATGACCGCAGGCGCGAAAGCGAAACTGAAAGTGCTGAACGGTGAACTTCATCTGGCGGTTGCCGAAAACTGACATGCTTGAAAAAGGAATGAACCAAAGGGCCGCAATCACCGACAAGAAAAGGCGAATGTGGAAAGCATTTATGGATGGTGTGAAGAAGCAGAACCAATCAACACAGACAGGGATATGAACGCTGAACTCCGAGCCGTCACACGCCGGAACACCCGGCTGCAGCGGATTCAAAACTGGCCGGAACTCGCGGAGTTGGCCAAATGGTCCGTCACTGGCCTGGCAAAGCGCTGTGGTCTTTCAAAACGAGCACTGCAGCGGCATTTTCAAAACAATGTAGGCAAGCCGCCCAAAGCTTGGCTTTTGGAAGCGCGACAGAAGCGAGCAATCAAGCTGCTGGAGACCTTGTCGGTGAAAGAGACGGCAGCCGCACTCGGATACAGACACGCAACCCACTTCTCGCGCGAATTCAAGAAGTACTGGGGCTATTCGCCGGTTGAGAAGCCACCTTTACTGAATTCAGCCCAAGAGTGTCGCGTTTTGGTCTGAAATGGCGCGTTTTGGTCTTTCATTATACTTCCCATTCCATTGGGGTGTCCGGTTTACTGAAGCCGCTAAATGAGAAATGAATTGCATCTACGAAATGTGTCAATCCTCAGGGCCGACCCCTTTCAGGCGCCTATGCAAAATGCGTCAACAATCGGGATGGACCACTTTCCGGAGAAGGCGGGGTGACTGCTCGCTGTCATTTGTTTTAAGGGAGATATTTTATGAGATATACATATACATTTATTGTAATTACCGTTGGCTGGATGGCTTGTGGTTGCGCTTCTGTGACGCCTAGATCGAATTGGGAATACCGAACGATGTACAACCTAAGCCTCCCGGCTGATGATGCACTAAATAGGCTTGGGGCCAACGGGTGGGAAGTGACGTCAGTGATTCGAGGGGAATCTCATGATCGGGGAACAGTAATTCTTCGGAGACGAGTAAAGTAACGATGCTTGTATACCTGTGCGTTTTTGGGGTGGATATCAAGTTTTTTCGGTCAGCAAAAAACAGTAAAATAAAATGTAAATATGAAGTCTAAAACAATCCAATACTTAATGATGTTCGCAATGTCGGTTTCGGTGGCGCTCGCTTGTGGGACGGGTAACATTGTTACCGTAGGAGATAATGCTGGAAGTGTAAGCGCCTGCCAACCGTATGGATCGCCTGCGCAATATCCGACGGCGAGTTGTTCATACGAAACATACTCGCCGGAAAAAAAGACATGTGGCGCAGCAAATGGTGAAACTGGAAAGACCTGCTCGACAGAAACTCAAAAGACGAAAATCACCGTCTCTCACAAAGACGGAACGTGTGATGGTGCTGGAAGCTGTGGAAATGGGCACACAGGATCTGCTTCTGATACGTCCATCGAAGTTAATCAAGCCTTCCTCAGCACTTGTGGGGGGTAAATCTAAACTTTGTTAAAAGCGGCAGATGTATTTTTACAGCTGGCGTTTTCCTCAAACTGCTTCAATGTCTTATTATACTGCTATTGGCCGACGCAGCTTTGCGGGAACTGTCCTGTTGCTCCTGTGTTTCCAATGTGCTTTCAGGGAAGCCTGCTATGGTGCAATTCAGCCGGAACACAGCTTTCGAGCATGGGGAATTTTGAAAAATGTCCAAGCGGATGGCGTGGTTGGTTCCGAATATAAGTTTTCCGTTCAAATTCAAGGACCTAAATGGTTTGTTCGCACAGAAGAAATTGGTAGCAAGACCTCGGGAATTGATTACTACGAGGATTCGTATGACGGAGAAAATGTATTCTCCTACATTCAGTTTCAAAAAGAGGGTAGTAGTGTGAATACCTCTGCTGCAGTTATAGAACGAAACGATGTGCCTTACGAAAAGGCTCGTTATATGACCGCGGTATGGTTAGCATATGGGTCCGCCTACTATTTTGAGCGAGTTACAAATAGTGTTAAGCTTTTTTTTGATTTGGACGATTCACACCTTCGAATTCAAGATAAGTATAGGATGCGGGTTGATTTGGAAAAAAGCCGTGGATTACCACCTATTCCCACCAGAATTGACTTTTACAGTGATGGTCGGGTATATCATAGAAAGCAGGGTCAATCATATTCGGCCCACGAATTTGCGCCTTATGACAAGGGGTTTTTGTCGAAACGATTTCAAGTAACTGCCTTTACCAATGCATCTGGATACACGTTGCCATCAGAGTTCGAGCTTAAATGGTATTTTCCCGATTCAAATGGCAAGAGCACCAACGACATTCACCTCGTATTTACACAGAAAGGCCAATTGATTGGATTGGAATGCAATTCAGAACAACGAGAGTTTGTGCCGAAAACCGATTCTAAAACCTATGTTGAAGACAGGAGATTTGCGCAAATTGATAAGCCCGTTAATCAAGTGATTTATTTAAGTACAAACTCTGGATGGACGGCCATGACAAATTCTGCATTACAACGAATATATGCGGAAACGGCGGAGAATGATCGCCTCAACCACAGTCTTGCAAAATCTCACGAACACCGCACCGGCTGGGGTATTACGTTGGTGATAGGAATGAATTGCGTGGCTTTATTAGCGTTTTCCAAAATGAAGGGACGTAAAGGGGGGCAGTGCTGACTTAGTGTGGGCAACGCGAACGCGCGACGTGTTCAGACATCGCGGGAAGTGAAAGTTCAAAATCCGAAAACGATGAAACCGCCGATAATTCGTTTGTTCTGTTGGTCTGCTGGCCTCCTTTTTTTGGTGACCGCCGTTTCCAAATTCGTGAGCGCCGGCGGCAGTGCCCGCGTTTTGCAGGTCCCCGATCCGCTTCTCGGCCTTCCGTTCGGGACCGTTTTCTGGATTGTTGGAGGGATTGAAACAACCGTTGCGCTTTTCTGTTTCTTCGGCAAACGGCCCGCTCTGCAGACCGGTCTGGTCGCTTGGCTTGCCAGCAACTTCGTAATATATCGGATCGGGCTGAAATGGGTCGGCTATCACAAACCGTGCAGTTGCCTTGGCAATCTGACCGATGCGCTGCACATTTCGCCCGAGACGGCAGACACGACCATGAAAGTGGTTCTGGGATATCTGTTGATTGGCAGTTACGCCAGTTTGTTTTGGTTGTGGCGCAGTCGTAGCAAACTGGTCGATTCAGCGGTTACGACCGAAGCAACAATTGCGGCCCTAAAGTGAGGACGTTGTTCAAAGTTGCAAATTGCTATGCCGGGACTGGTCGGCATATCAACTCGATCATTGGGCGATCCGGTATTCACGGGATTGTGAAAGGTTTTAGATAAACAAACAAACGGGGAGTATAGTGAAAACAACATTGATATTCGCGATCATCATCGGAGTGGCTGGAAATCGTGTCATTGCTCAGGAAGGCTGCCTCGGTGGCCCGGTTTTCGTCATCGGGAGCACGAGTGGTGCCTGTAACTGTTCGTTGACGGCTCCAAATTGCACCGGTTCTGTGACTATCCGGGATTCCTACACAAAGTGCGGCGGATCGGGTTTTACGTACTGCTATCCTAGAACGCAGACGGTCGGACGCTCGAGCATTCCATGTGTAGAAACCGTTGACTACGGAGCGTATGTAACTGCATACCAAGCCTGGAGGGACTGTCTGATTGAAGCCAACAGAAATCACCCTTTTCCAATTCAATGCAAAGAGCCCGACTATTGCGATTGGCACTTTTGCAATGTTTCGACTACAGGGGGAACTTCCATCACCGCTCCGGTGCTTTATGACATTGGGGAGGCATGCAGTTCAGGCGGGGTCGCAAAGTTGTGGTGTAAGCCGTCTTCAAGTTCGTTTTTTGCTGGTTTGCTATCCGCTGGGTGAAGCCGTTTCTCCAAGGAATAGGAAGACTCCTTTTATGTTGCTCCGAAGAAGCATCAGAGTAGCGGTGATCCTTCTGGGTGCTTTGTCATCTGTAGTTTGTTCATGTGCGTCTAGTCCCGAAGCCAGGCTGCCGACCAGTGATGAGATTAAAATGCTTTTTGATATTGCGACGTTCAGACCTATGCGACTAAGGGTTGTTGCCGATATCACGTCGAACGAACGGAAATGGTCAGATGAAGAGGTTGGGGCGGAGATAAAAC
>JBQCEJ010000671.1:0-6788 GCA_051960355.1 Verrucomicrobiota bacterium
AAATCAGCTTGTAACGGCTGCTGCGGACACAACGGCTGTAGTCCACGCTGCCGGATGTCGTTGTTTCAGTAAACGTGGCGTTGCCGTGCGGTCCGCGCTCGGCGAAAACATACTCGCGTTCATTTGGAAACGATCGCCCGAGCAAGAGCGGCAGAAAGCTCACACCGGTGATGCGGTCCGGCACCTTCACTCCCGCCACCTCCAGGCACGTCGGCGCGATGTCTTCACCGGAAACCAGCGCCCGGGACTCAGTTCCCGGCTTGACCATACCGTCCCATGACACCAGCAAAGGCACGTTCAAGCCTGGATCGTGGAGCGACCCTTTGCCACTGGGCAATGCCATGCCGTTGTCGCCCATGAAAATGAACAGCGTGTTCTCCAGGCCGGCGCGCTTCTGGATGATCTCGAGCACATTCTGGAACAGACCATCGCAGTGCTCGATCTCACCCTCGTAAGCCGAAAGGTCCTGGCGAACGCCTGGAAGATCCGCCAGAAAACCCGGCACCTTCAGCTTGGCCGGATCGGGTGGATTCTTTCCAGTGTTCCAAGGATGATGCGGATCATTGAAGTTCACCCAAAGGAAATACGGTTTGTCTTTGGGCCGTTGATCGAAGAATTCGTTCATGCTCGCCGGCACATGATCTTGATTGGAGACCTCCACATAATCGAACCGGTCCTTGAACGTTCTCATGCCATACGCGTCAAACACTGCCTTGTCCGACTCGGTCGCATTGGCGCTCCCGTCCAGATGATAGCTCCGACCGCACACGCCCACGAAGTAGCCCGCCTCCTGCCGCAACAGCTCCGGAAAGGTTGTTTCATTCCGAGGAAGCGGCGACGAAAACCGCGTGATCCGACACGCGACCGGCGAACGGCCGGTCATGATGGTCGCTCGTGAAGGAACACATTGTGGCGCGCCGGTGAACATGCGATGGAACATCATGCCCTGCGCGGCAAAACGATCCAGGTTGGGCGTCTTGAGTTCCGTGCGACCGTAGCACCCGAGAAACGGATAGCTGTGATCATCGGAAAGGACGAATACAATGTTCGGCTTGGCGGCGACCACTTGAGCCGCGCAGCCAAACAGCAGAGCGAGGGTGATCAGATTCAGAATCGTGCTACGTTTCATGGTATCTTCGTTTTTGATTTAGACTCAACTTCCGAGGCAGCCGCCCACGCTTTCGCGGCTGCATCGCTCCCCATGACTGGAAAGGCTGAAATGCGCAAACGCGCCGCGCCCATCGGAATCAGCGTGATTTTTTCCAATACGCATTTAGTTCGCCGGAGCGGTTGCCCTTGCGACAAACACAGCCGTCGCCCTGCCCTGTCGTGTCCTTCACAAAGCCGCTCAAGGCAGGGATCGCTTCGGCAGTGCGCGCGGCCAGAACGGCTCGCGCGATGATCAGTTTGTTTTCCGAATCGCCTTCAACTTGATCGAATCGCTCTCAAGCGTGCCTGCACTGGCTGAAAGAACAATATCGCCTGCAACGGGTGAAGTGCGCACCACCACCAATGCGCGCCCGGAGACGACGGAGTGCTCCTTGGCTTGATACGGCTCCACGCTTTCTAAATTGGAATTGGCGACGCCTAAAATCTCACCCGGACCGTCGATTTGAAACTTAATCTTCTGATCCTCCTGCGGTTGAACGCGCCCGTTCGCATCCACAACTTCCACCGTCACGAATGCCAGATCCTGACCATTCGCGTCCAGCATGCTCCGGTCGGCCAGCAACCGAACCTTTCTTGCAGGTCCAGCCGTCGTCAGCAGCTTTTCCTCAAAGGGTTTGCCATCTTTCATTCCAACGGCTTTGAGTGTGCCGGGCGCATACGGCACGTTGAAGTTTGCTTTGAAGCGCTGCGCTTCCGTGGTCGGCCGCTCGCCGATCAGTTTGTCATTGAGAAACAGACGAACCGCGTCGCAGCGGGAATAAACCTCCACGGTCATCGGGTTGCCTTCCTGGCCCGGCCAAGTCCAACTGTCGCGGGTCGGAGTTGCTCCCCAGGACGTCACATCGCGCTTCATCCCGTCCGGGACCGGCTCAACGACGGTCAGGTGCAGTTTTTCGCCGCGATCCCAAATGATGTTCCGGTAATGCGACAGCGGTTTACGATGGCCACAAATGTCGATGTCGCCGCAGACAGCGCCGTGCCATGGAAACAGATCGTCCTGACCGTGCTTGCCACTTTTCCTCTCGCCTTCCTTCACGTATTGCACGCGGCCGATGCCGTTTTCTCCGATGTAATCCTGAGCCGTCCAAACAAATTCACCAACGATGTAGGAATTTTCCATGCAGTAACGCCAGTTTTCGAACGCGTCTTTGGGAAAAGATTCCGTGGTCACAATGATGCGGTCGGGCGCACGCTGACGATCTTTCGCATGCTCCTGAACCATGTAATTGTAGCCGGCGATGTCGACTGCTTCGAAAACCTTGTCCGTGTCACTCCAGGGTTTTCGGCCTTTGAATCGGCAGAGCGCGACCGTCACCGGCCGCGATCGGTCCAACTCACGAACGCGATTGGCAAGTTGCCGGGCGATGCGAGCACCGCTTTCGTCGCCACGCTCTTCCAGTTCATTGCCGATGCTCCACATCACGACGGAAGGATGATTGCGGTCGCGCAACAGCATCGTGTCGAGGTCGCGCTGCCACCAGTCTTTGAAATACACATGATAGTCCTGGGCATTCTTACCCTTTTCCCAGCAATCAAACGCTTCATCGATCACGAGCAAACCGAGACGATCGCAGGCATTGAGGAACGCGGGCGAAGGCGGATTGTGCGAAGTGCGAACGGCGTTGAAACCAGCGGCTTTGAGCAACTCAATCTTTCGTTCCTCCGCGCGATCGAAAGCGGCGGCTCCGAGCGGTCCATTGTCGTGATGCACGCAGCCGCCAAAGAGTTTGATCGTCTGGCCGTTCAGCTGAAAACCGTTCTGCGAAGACCACGCAATCGTACGCACACCGAAGGGCGTTTCAAGCTGATCGATTGTTTGCAAATGGTCGATCAACTCAGTCGTCGCCCGATACAGATGCGGCGTCTCGGGCGACCATAACTCCGGCTTTGCAACCGTGATTTCCTGAATCACGCTTTGCGCGCCGCGCGGGTTGACCGTAATTGACGATTCGGCACGTCCGACTTCCACGCCGTTGGCGTTCACGAGAATCGTTCGCACGCTGATTTCCGCTTTCGATTCCGAGTCATTGCTGATCTCCGTTTGCACAGCGACCTTGGCCCGCGCCGTCGAAACCTCCGGTGTCTGGATGAAAACGCCCCAGGGCTTCACGTGAACCGGAGCGGTAACCGTGAACCAGACCGGGCGATAAATGCCGGAACCGCTGTACCAGCGACTGTTCTTCTGCTTGGAATTGTCCACGCGCACGGCGAGCACGTTCGTTTCGCCGAACTTCAATTCCGACGTGAGGTCGACCTGGAATGAAGTGTAGCCATAAGGCTGATGGGCCAACTCCTTGCCGTTCAGCCAGACAGTGGAGTTCATATAGACGCCTTCAAACTCCACGCTGACGCTCCGTCCGCGCCATGATTCCGGAACGTTGAAACTGTAGCGATAGCAGCCAACGCCCGCGGGCAGAAAGCCGCCAGCTCCTCCCATCGGATTCGTTTTGCTGAAACTTCCTTCAATGCTCCAGTCGTGCGGCAGTGTCACGGCTCGCCAGCCAGCGTCATTGAATTTGACCGACTGAAAGCCCGCCGCGTCGGCTTGCTGAAATTTCCAATTCGCGTCCGCTCGGAAATATTCGCGCGGTGTTTCCGCAGCTGCCGATGCGAACGAGATCACGGTCAACAGCATCGATAGAATGGACCCCAATTTCATAAAGCATTTCAAAGCAACCCTTGGATTCAATGATCCAACTCACTCTGTTTGGGCCAGTGCCACGTTTTCAAATCGTCACTCCAAGCCAGACCGATGCTGGCAAAATTATCAAAACCGCCGCGCGGGTCACCCTCGGGAAAATCTGAACCATGGAACACCATGAGCACTTTGCCCACGCGCGGATCTTGGCGCAAATCGAGCAGGAATCCCGCTGTCAAACGCCCAGCCGCCCACGGCCAGTCTTTTTGTCCGAGAGTGAGCATTGCGACGTTGTGCCAGGTTTTTCCGTCGGCCGAACGGCGCAGGCCGATGCCATTTCGTCCGGGTGAATACGAGAGCACATAGTCGTCGCCATCCACGATGACGCAGGGATTTTCTCCGCCGGAAGCCTGAGTTTCGGGCGTCCAGGTTTTCAGGTCCAACGAAGAGGAACTGTGAACACCGTCGCTGCCCTTCTTGTAAAAACAATGCCATTTCCCGGGAACGTCTTTGTCGCGCAGCAGAAAGGGATCGATCATGCGGCCCATTTTCGCCCGAGACACATCCGGTCCCAGAACGCGAAGGAGTTCCGGCTTGCCCCAGTTTTCCAGGTCCCGGCTGCGCATGGTCCAAATGCGTGCGTCCTTGTTGCCAAATTTCTCGCCGTTCGGCCGCGGATAGGTCTGCAAGCACAACACCCAATCGTCGCCATCGCGAATGATGTTGCCAGGGCTGCCGTAATTCAGCTTTTGATCGCGCGGGGTAAATATCTTGGGTTTCGTCCACGTCACTAGGTCGCGGCTCTTGCTCCAGGCCGTGTAGGAAAAAGCATTCGCGCCCGGCTCAATCTGGACCAGCGTGAAGAACAGCCGGAACCAGCCATCCTCGAACAAGATCATCGGGTCGCGATACGCGTTGGTGGCGTCGCCGCGAAAAAGAACCGGCGAGGGCAACGCGTCCAGTGAAATCTTTTCCGCCGGTTCTGCTCCAAAAGCTGCGGGCGCCAGAAGCAGCACGCTCAAAGTGATAACCTTCATCCATTTCGGAAACGCCATCCAGTGACTGGTGAAAACGCTCACAGTTTCGAGGCGCGGCCGGTTATGAGTATTTCTATTCATTGATTATTTCGAGTCGAAGCGCATCCCACAGCAAAGCGGCGTAGGGCGTGCTTCGGGTTTCAGCAACCCGATTGCCGGGTGCGGACATTTTGAACATCAGCGTGTTCGTTCCCGCTTTCAGTTTGCGCGCATCAAATACAATTTCGCGTTCCTGATATCCAGCATGAATGCCGCTGCGATGCGCCGCGCCGCTGATTTCCAGGCGACTGATCGAACCGATTTTTTTACCATTCAAAAACGCGGTCAGCGGCGTCTCCTGCTTGCCCTCGTAAGCGGCGATCCCAAACCGGAGCACGGCTTTGCCGCGGCGCTCCGCGGCATTTTGAAATTCAACACTCCAGGCCGGCGACTGCCAGAAGCGGTCGGACCTTTGGGTAACTGCCATTTCAAACGGCCAGTCACGCTCAGCGCTTGCACCCGCTGCAAAGCTCACTTTTCCGACGGTCGCTTCGGCGATTTGCCGCCAGAGACCCCACTGCCGGAAATGCTCCGCAAAGCCGAATTCGTGCGCGGATCGATCTGGCGAGCCAATTTGCCAAAGCACTTCATCGTGCGGCGGCTGGTTCCAGATCAGCTCGCGCAGGTCCACTTGTTCGCCTGGCGCGACGGTCACATTGCTCCACCTGAAACAACCAAAGCTCCCGGGCTGCCACGCGTAGAGGTCATAATTGCCGGGGCGCACTTTTCCTACATCGAAACGCCCATCGTTATCAGCCCAACCACAAAAACGATACCCGCGCCACTGTTGTTGCCAAAGCAGCGTTGAAGGTTTGGCTTCGTGCTCGGCCAGAATCACCCGCGCTCCGGCGGCAGGTTGGTTTCGATCGAAAGTGAGCCGACCGCTGACACGACCGCGATTGAGTTCAAATTGTTTGTCATCCAGCCAGGGATAAGGCCACGCCGCGACTTCTTGAGCCGCGCGGCGTTTGGCATCCGCCCACAGCGCCGACTGACTGCTGGCGTTGTTGACGTAAACAAACCAAGGCGCGGAGACTTTGTGCCATGAACCGTCTTTGGAATTGGAGGTGAGAACACCTGCGCCGTAATGAGCCGCTTGGGCATGTGCCAGCAAGACCTGCGATTCGCCGGCCTGATGCACAGTTAATTCCTGATGTTCCGGCCCGCCGTTGAGATGTTCATTGCTGGGGAGAATCATCCAGATGCCGGTTCCTTGATCGCTCATGGCGCCATAGACCGGGTGTTTCTCGTCGCGCTCGGCTGCAAAGAAATATTTCGAATAGTAACTCCCATCGGGCAAACGATACGTGGCGTCCATCACTTCACGATTCTGGGTCAACAGCTCCGCTTTTGGAAAACGGGCAATCCGCTGATCGTCCACCGCCGCCGTGGTGAACAGGGCGGGATCGATCCGCAGCGCAAAATTATATTGCGCCAGGCGAATCACGCCCCGGCTTCTGGCGGCGTCATGCCCCCACTCCAGATAATTGTAAAAACCGGAATCCCCGGCGCGCAGAATATAGTGACTCGCAAAATCGAACGGGCATTTCGGATCCGTGTTCACGAAAGCGATTTCGACCAGATCGGCCGTGCGTCGGACGATTCGAAACTCCCAACGTGTCGGATAGTTGTCCCGCCGACTCACGCCAGCCGTCTGGACATAGCCCCCGCCCTTGCCCAGCAACTCGCGGCCATTCCACACCAGTGACGTGAGAGTCGAACTCGGCTTGCTGAAAACCAATCGCACCTCATTGTTCGCAAGGATCGCGCTCTGCGTCGTCTCGGTGAACTCCACGCCGGGAGTTCTTCTCGCAGCCATGGCTGCAAAACGAGTGAGACAAAGGAAAATTGCGATGCTCGTCTTCACAAACGGGATGCAGGACTGAACTGCGCGGCGGCTGATC
>JBQCEJ010000672.1:0-6321 GCA_051960355.1 Verrucomicrobiota bacterium
GATCCGCCATTGGCATGCAGGTCGATTCCGAGCGTTCGGGCGTCGGCCACGATGAAACTTCCGGCACCGGTCTGGGCCGTGGTGACGTGCAGCGTTCCGTTGCTCACCGTGGTGGGACCCGTGTAGCTGCTGGCGCCGCTCAGAATGGCCGTGCCGGTTCCCATTTTGATCACCGCGCCGGTTCCGCTGATCGCATTGGCAACGGTGCCGCCCAAGTTGAGCACGAGCGTTGAATTGTCCGCGATCGCTCCGACGCCCGCCGCGCTCGCGTTCTGCAATTCCAAGATGCCGCTGGAAACCAAAGTGCCGCCGCTAAACGAGTTGGAGCCGGCCAAACTCTGCTGGGCCGTGCCCGCCTTGACCAGCGCCAATGCCGCGCTGCCATCTTGAATCAAACCATCCCATGAGGCATCAGCCGTGTTGGACAAGGTCAGCGTCGAGAGGGTCGCGCCGTTGTTCAGGATGAACGACGCGGTGCCGGTTCCACCATTGGCGGCGATCCCGTCCACCAGTTGATTGAACCCATTTAAATCCAGCCGGCAGTTCGAGTGCAGCAGACGAAGCGCAGGAAGGGCGTTGTCCGTGCCGAGCAGGATGGTGCTGGTCGTGACGCCCCCAACGACCGAGCCAAAGAGCTGACTGTTCCCCGCCCAGGTGTTCTGCTGGTTGAGCCGGATCGTGCTGTCGACGCCGGGGCGCAGGACACAGGCGAAATTGCCGCTGATCACGCCGTTGATCGTGAGGCTGGCAGTATCCTGGCAGCCGATGCGCGAACCGCTGGCGAGCAATGCGACCGTCCCATTCCAGACATTGCTGCCGCTGAGGCTCTGCAGCGCGCCACGGGAAGCCGCCCCGAACGTTCCACCGGAGATCGAGAATCCACCGCCACTCAGTGAGATGTTTTCACTCGGAACCGTGATCCCCCCGGCCAGCAGCAGGGTGGCCGTGTTGGAGACGATCGTCTCATTGCCCGCGCCGCCGGCTCCGAGCGCGCCGCCGTGATTGACCACCAGCACGCTGTCGCTGCCACTGCCGGTCACGCCGACCAGCGTTGGCCCGCTGTAACTGTTGGGGCCGTCCAGGTAGGCCGGACGGGAGCCGATCTTGGTCAGGCCGCTGGTGCCCCCCAGGCCGACGCTTCCCTGAAAATGATAATCGGGAAAGTTGTTATTGATAACGATCTGGCCCGGACTGGCGGCGGTATCGGCCGTGACGGTGATCACTCCACCACCGCCAAGATCACCGAAAGTGACATAGTCGCCGTTCGCAAAGGTGTCGGGACTCGCGGTCACTGTGTTCTGCCAGTTGGGCGTGACGAAATCGAAATTCCCATCGCCCGCCGTCCAGGAGAGAAGTTTCAACGAGTTGCCACTGTAGTTCAGCAGCACCTGGCCGTTAACGGTGTCATCCACAATCGAGCCGAAGAGCGGCAGTGAACCGGCCACATAGCTGCCCGCGCCCGAGCGGCTGCCCGGCGGATAACTGATGAGCACGTAACTGCCGGCGGTGTAGCCGACTCCGGTCACGTTGATCACCACATTGCCATTCATGACCAGCGCACCCGAGATGCTGAGGGGCGTAACGGTCGGGTTGCCCGAGCCCAGGGCAAAGGCATTGGTGGCGTTGAGGGCATTGGTAAGATTGCCGACCGAAAGGGCGCTGCCCGCACCGGAAACGCTGAGCGTGGATCCAGTGGCGACGGAAATGCCGGTCACCGAAGGACTGCCCGAAAGACTGGCCGCCCCACCGCTCGCAATGGCAATGGCGTTCAACGACGGCGTGCCGGAGATGCTCAAGCTCGCGCCGTTCGCGACGGCATAATTTCCTCCGACATTAGCGCCGGTGGTCACGAGCTTGCCTTCATTCACCTGGATGGATCCGTTGCAGGAATTATCCGCGCTCAGGGTCAGCGTTCCACTGCCGACTTTGGTGAACCCACCCGGGCCGGTCATCGCCGCTGAGATCGTCGTAGCCACCGTGCCGGGCGTGTTGATGGAGGGACTGTTGGTCAGATTCACGGCAAAGGTTCCACCATTGAGCGCGAAACTCGGGCCATTGATCAGCAGCGTGGAATTCGTCGCTGCCTGCAATTCACCGCCGCTGAGATTGATGGCGATGGAACCCGCGCTGTTGATGGCGCGACCGGAAGTCAGCTTGATGGTGGAGGTCACCAGCGTTCCGCCATTGAGGTTCAATTCCGCCGGACCGTTGATGTTGCCCAGATTGCCGAACGTGGTCACGCCATGAATCGCCGTGCCGCTGTTGACGGTGAAGACGGCCGAGGGCGTGTTGGTGCCGCGTGGCAGGATATCCACATCGCAGGTGGCTGCGTCAAAGATGCCACCGTTGACGTTGAACGTGGCACTGCCATTCCAGCTCGAACCGCCGCCGCCGCCGACCAGCACCTCGGCATTGAAAACGCCGCTCGCGACACAGCGCAAGGTGCCGCCGGTGATATTCAGCACCGCGCTGCCGGAATTGTTCGTGGCCAGAAGGAGGGCCCGGTTCTCCCCGCCCGCAGGTGAAACGTCAAAGGTGGTCACGCCTTCACTGGCGGAATAGGTGGCATTGGCAGTGACACCCGCCAGGCCGCCGATATGCAGGCGCCGCTCCAGATTGACCGTGTTGGTTCCCCAAACAGTGGCATTGGTCACCGCTCCCCAGGTGGTATTCGGGTTCCAGCTGGTGGGCAACGTCCAAGCCGTCACAGCCGCGTTGGTGTAAGTAATCGTCGCAGCCCGTGCGTCCGGCAGCACGCCGAGGCACAGCAGCGAAAGGGCGCTGGCAATCCACCGGCCTGAGTTTCTCAGGACAGGGACCGGTGTCCTGAAAGCCGTCGGAGATTTGATGGCAACGGTTTTGAAGGGAGTTTTCATTGGATTAGGCAATTATTTGAAGTTGGATTCGACCACCCCCGACACACTATCTAGCCGGCTCCAAAGGCTCTAGAGCACAACACGCAAATAATCTTCGGAATTGCGCACCGCAGCGGAAACTCTGAAACGTCAACCCGCTGTAGTCGCACGCCTTCAGGCTGCGTTCCCGGTTCAAGCCCTAGCCGCACGCCTTCAGGCTGCGTCTCCGTTCGATCTTCCCACACCCCACCCAAACGCGACCTAAAGGATCGCGGCTACAACCGTTAAATTCGTGGCCTTCGTGGAAATGGGGCGGGAAAACGATGTCTGAAGGTGGGGGATGAAACGCAGCCTGAAAGCGTGCGACTACGATGGACGCGCAGCCTGAAGGCGTGCGACTACACCATTTATATGGCGGCTGACGAAGGCTTCGGCCTGCGCACCGACCTCTTCCAATGTCACACCATGAAGACAGAGCGGCACCGCAAACCGGCAGTAATCCGAGCACGGCTTGTAAGGACACGCCTTGCCTTCGATCGAAACGGAATCCGGATGCATCGGCCCGAACCACTCCGGCAACTGCGGCCCAAAGAACGTGAAGGTCGGAATCCCCGCCAGCGCCGCCAGATGTCCGGGCCCCGAATCGTTGCCGATGAACACGCCGGCGCGATCGATCAGATCGATCAGTTCGGTGACGTTGTGCGGCGTGGCGACCTTGCTTTCACCGGCTTTCAACCACCACTGTTGCTGGTCGGCATCACAGGCGATCTGCACCGCGACATTTTTCTCCCGCAACCGCCGCGTCAACGCCAGATAACGCTCGAGCGGCCAGACGCGGACCGGCTGCCCTGCTCCACTGTGAATCAGCACCTGCGCTTTTAAGTTCGCCTGGGTCGGGAACGCCTTTTCTTGAACCGGCAAATGCAACCCGAGCTGTTTGCCAAGCACCCGCCAATATTCGTACCGATGCGAAATGGGCGCGGGCCGCTCCAGCGGTTGCGTGAGGAACATCTGGCTGCCGACGCGCGGAAAGCCGAGGCGATCGTTGGCGCGGGTCAAGGCGAGCAGAAAATGATCACGCGGATCCCAGCGCGCGGACAGGGCGACATCGAACTGCCCTCGCAACAGTTTCCGCAGCCCATAGATTTGCCGCCACGGCCAGTTCCAGAGACGATACTTATGTTTGAAAGCGGTCCAGGGCGCGTTGAACGCCACGACATTGATTTCCGGCCAGAACCGGCTTTGCAGATCGCGGGCGTACGGTTTGGCCAGCAGGGTGACATCGAACTGCTCCGCCGCCGCCCGCAAGAATGGCGTGGCAATCACCAGATCGCCCAGTCCCCAGAGTTCCACGATGAGCAGTTTCGGTTTCAAACATTTACGATTAACGATCAACGAAACACACGAAAGGCAAAAAGTTCAAGTTCCAACGCCTGGAAACGCTCACATTCTTCTGGGCGACGATAACCCCTCGTTTGCCGCCCCGTCAGCTTCGCCTTCCATTTCACACCCCGTCCATCCTGTCATCCTGTCTTGCCCGCCGACTGCAGTTCAGGAAGGCCGGAGGACAGGATTTACAGGATTTACAGGATGAGTTCCCGAGGCACCGGCTTCGGGCGATACGTTCTAGATTTGCGTTTGAACTCCAGCCGTTCAGCGCCGAAATTGAGCACCAACCCCACCTCGATGCCGGTGGCGGTCAGATCATTTACCAATTGCACCTCGTTCGCCGGAGCGATCGCTTGATTGTCTTTGAGTTCCAGCATCACGCGATGTTCGACCAGCATATCGGCTGAAAAATCACCCATGGCCAGACCGTCGTAGTAGACGGCGCTTGGTTTCTCGCACTCAACTTTCATCCCAGCTTTGCCCAATTCATGCGCGAGCGCTTTTTGGTAAACTGATTCCAAAAAACCCAGCCCAAGTGTGGCGTGAACTTTCATCGCGCAGCCGATGATTTTTTCCATTTCGTATTCCGTCTTACCCGCTTGCTGCAATCAGCAAGGCCTAAGGACAGGATTTACAGGATAAAACACTGGCTTGGGTGTGGCATCCGATATTCGACATTCGATATCGCCCGCTCACGCTTCAACGCTGAAACGTGTTTTAGTCGTGGTTGAAAAACAGCTTTCCGAATGGCTCGCGTCTTCCGCGTCGTTCGCGATTAACCTTTGCGCCCTGAGCGACCTTCGCGTGAGTTCCGCGTCTTCATCCCGTCCATCCTGTCATCCTGTCCCTTCTGCCTCCTGTCTTATTTCCCGTTATTCCGCCGTCTTCACCTTTGAAAACTGGGACGCCGATGCAATGGCAACGCCACCCCGCCGGATTGTTCCTCGACAACCACCGGCTCCACGACGCGTTTCGAAACGCCGCGATTCAGAGCGATGCTTAAACCGATTAGCCCCGCGAAGCTAACCATATCCGAACTGAGTCCGCCAAAGATCACAAAGAACATGATCACGCGTTCCGTAAAAACGGCCAGCAGGAAAATATTAATGATGCGTAAAGCGGGATCGCCAAACCGGTAATTCCGCCACAACGCCCACAGCGCAGCTGCGATGAACCAGCAGAACGCCAGCATACCCCAAATGCCGAAAGGAATAATCGTGGACAGCGGTCCATTGTGATAGTCGAACGCGAGCGCCAACCCTTGCTCGCTGGAATCGAATGCTTTGAAGGAGACGTCGTTACCCATCATTTGATAGTCCTGTTGTGTGATCGCCAACCCCTTACCTAGCAGCAAATGCTGCGGTACCTGGGGCAATAGCGCCTCCCACATGTCGATGCGCCATTTTGAGCTATCCTCGGCATCGAATCGTGCCGCGGGAGAGATGTCCAGCGGCAGAAAAGCCAACGCCCTCTGGAGAGTGAAGGGTAAATGCGGTGCCAACGGAACGACCGCAACCGCCCCCACTAATCCGAGCAGAGCAAATACAGGCAATAACTTGGTCCGATGTAATCCCTCGAGATAAAACTGCAGGGAAAAAATCATCGCGATCGCCAGCATGGTGGAACGAAATCCACCCAACATACTGGCTGGCAAAATGACAAGAAACAGGCCCAACCGCCAAAACTTGCCGGACAGGAAAATACCCCGCAGGCCATACCGAGCCATCATCCAGCAATACACCGCAAAAGCAGCCGCCCCCGTCCCGCGCAACCGCGTCACTCCGACCTCAAATTGGTCCGTTGAAGAATATGGCGGGAAAAACCAGAAAATGAAGTGAAGAGCCTTGGGTGTTATCGGAAAGAGATCCCCAATAAAACTCGTAGCTCCGCCGATAAAGAATAGTCCGACGTAAAGATGAGCCCGTTCCACCGGGATCGCGCGCGAGGTCAGCACGAAGTAGCTCGCGATTGCAGCCAACAGGTAGATGTATTTTTTTCCCCCATAAACGTCTGATCCCATGGACCGCAGGCCGAATCCTCCCGTCATTTTAGCCGTCACCAGCACCACCGCGGCGAG
>JBQCEJ010000673.1:0-2263 GCA_051960355.1 Verrucomicrobiota bacterium
AGTCCCGTCCCCATTCAGGCGCGCCAGGTGGCTTTCAGGGATGCCATTGACCTTGGTGAAATTGCCACCGGCGATGATCCGCCCGTCCGACTGCAAGGCGAGTGCGAGCACATCATCATTCAGAATCGTATCAGCATCGAACACGGTATCCGGTGAACCCGGCGGCCGATTGAGAGTGTCCGCATCAACAATGAAGACCGGCACATTCGTCAGTACTCCTGCGAACGCTTCCGGCGGCACTGAAAGCGACACGCGGAATGAGCTGTTGGGCATGGGGTCCATCGCTCCGTCATTGAGAATGGGAACCCGGAACGTCGCGCTGAGTTGTCCCGGCACGAAGGACAAGCTGCCGTTGGTGGAGAGATAATTGACTCCCGCAAATGCGGTGTCGTTCGCGGTTGCAAAGTTGACCGTCACCGATCCCAGAGCCGAGCCCAACCGGTTGACAGCAATCGTCGCATAACCGCCATTCTCGTTCACGGTGTAACTCGAAGCGCTGAATTGGAACGTGCCATAATTGTTGTCATTGAGGATCGTAACCACGGCGCTGGCGGTGGCACCCAGCAAGGCGCCCGAACTGACCCCGTTCACCTTCGGGTTCATCAGCGCGATGGTGAACTGCTTGTTCGCCCCGATGACATTGGTTGAACTGATCGGGATCAGGATGGTTCGCGGGGAAACATCGCCACTGTCCCACTGGAGGGAATTGGTCGCACCCGTGTAATCGATTCCGCTCAGTGCGGTGCCGTTGCTGGTCGCGTATTGCACTGTCAGAGTGCCCTTGCTGCCGACGGATCGGGTGACCGTGACGGCGACCATTCCAGCATTGATATTGGTCGCGTAAGCGTTGGTTTCGAAATTGAGGTAGCCCTGGAAGTTGGGGTTGATGATCCGCAGAACCATATTCGTCGCTCCAAAGGAAGCAACGCCATTGGCAGGTGCGTGCAGATTGAACAACTGGAGGTTGACGGTTTTTTCCACCGCGCTCACCGAGTTGCTTATGAGAATCTGCACATTGAAACTGCGGCTGGTTTCGCCATTGGCGAAACTCAAGGTGCCGACCGCGGAACCCAGACGGAAATCGCTGCCGTACAACGCCGTGCCGCCGCTGTTTGTGGCGAAATTCATGGAGACGACGCCATAGGTGCCGTTGGCACGCGAGACGGCCACGGCAACGTTGCCGGTTGCGGTAATGCTCGAGGCAGCGAATCCGAACACACCTGATTCGTGGTGATCATTGATGAGATTGAACGGTGCCAGCGAACGGCCAATCGCGACGCCAAGCGGGATGTTCTGGCCGCCCAGATAAAACTGGTCCGCCCCGCTCGGATTGGCCAACTGGAACTGAGCGGCCACGTCGCCGGTACTCAGAGCGTTGTTCAATACGCTGACGGTGACTCCCGCTTGCAAGGTTTCCGGCAAACCCCACCAATAAGTGCCGTAAATATCAGACAGAAACGTATTGGTGCCGAACAGACCATCACTATGCATCCGGGTCATGGTGTTAAGATATTGCCAGGTGATCCAATAAAGGGGCGAATCACCGTTATAGGCGAAATCTTTGCCGGTCTCAGCCGTTCCGGGCAGAACGGAGAAGTTGGCCGAAGCTGAGCCCAAGGTCCCATTGGTCCGCAAGAGGCTCACGAACAGAGATGACTCACTGGTGTTGACCGAATAATTGTCGAACAGCAGGCTGATATTGCCAGGTCCAGGTGTCGCCCCGCCGATCAAGCGCGCGAAGTTGCTGCGGCTGCGAATGCCATCCCGGCTTTTTGGTTCAGTCCAAACATCGAAATCATACCCTTCTTGAATATTATTTCGGATGTTGGAATTGGCCTGTCCGCCACCCACAAACTGGAAGGACCCGCCAATCAATACTTTGCCATCGCTTTGAACAGCCGAGGACAGGACGGTGCCGGGGGCGTCAGCGAAATAACGACGGGGCAATCCGGCGAACTGGTTGTAAGCGGTGTCCATGAACGTGGTGTCCACCGAACCATCCGCATTGAGCCGTGCGAAGCCAAGGCGATGGGTATCATTGACGGACGTGAAGGCACCGCCTACGTAAATCGTCCCGTTGGTTTGCGGATTCAGATTATAGACCGTGTCATTGATCCCAGAACTGACGAAGAAATCGGCGTCGAGCGAGCCGTCCACATTTAAGCGGGCGATGCGGTTCAGTTCTTTGCCGTTGACCTGTGAGAATTCGCCGCCGACCAGAACCTTGCTGTCGGATTGGACGGCGATGGCGTAGACGGTCCCG
>JBQCEJ010000674.1:0-2756 GCA_051960355.1 Verrucomicrobiota bacterium
TTGGTCCAATAGGGGGCAGAAGGTGAAATCACCTGGACTGCCACGTTCCGGCTTTCCAATGGGCGGCTCACAAGAAAGACCAGACGGGATCGGGTCTGCTCGTTTTGCGGTTCCAGTCGTAGCGCTTCCCGATAAAAGCCGACGGCCTCTGATGTTCGACCTTGCTGATCCAGTTGCTGGGCATACCGCAGAACCCAATCCGCGTGCCGTCCGGCCACGACAAAGTTCTTCAGGGACAACACGCGCTCGGCGGCAAGCCTGGTTTGTTCGGGATTGAACGGATTCAAATATGGATGCCGGTGTTCGACAACCTGCGTGAGAAGCTGAAGTGCGGGGAAAAACGGGAGAGCCCACCATGCCGCGCGTAGTGTGGTAAAATGCGAAGCTGTGAGCCAAAGATGCGGCCAAGCATACAAGCCCACGCCGACGAGAACGACCGATGTGCCGAGCCAGCCTTGCGGTGTCCGCAGTGAGAAGAAATCAGACACGTTCAGCGCAATCACTGCGGGAACCAAAAGGACAAACGAGACGAGACCCAGAGTTTCTGCGGCCAATTCCCACCGGCTCCGCGGAAGCAGTTTGGATCGCCTCGCAGTCAATGAATTGAGAGATGCAAAAAAAGACCCTTTTCTGCGTGGCGCCGAGGGCGTCACAGATTCCCGGGAAGAGGAGTCTGCGAATGGCGAACTATGATTTGCATGTCCCGGTTGTTCTATTCGCGACATCGCTCGGGATTGCAGTGCTTCGTGGAACAACTGGATAACCCGCAGTCCTGCAAACGAAAATAGTATGGCGACCAATGCCGTGCCGGCGGTTACCCCATAGAGCACAAGGGCGCTCAACGTGAAGACGATCGCCTTCTGAAGATGGTGTGCGAGAAATCCTCTTATCATGAGCGCAGCTCGGTGACGCGTTCGGCACCGCTGACCATGGCAGTGTGCTCCCCGACAACCGATCAGGAAAGGCGAATCTGCCGTGTATGGCTTGAATCCGCTGGCATGATCGCGCGTTTTATCTCAGGTTGTTTTTCGACAGAATCATGGCGGACACCATTCATCAGCGTTTCAGTTCGCGGCTCTCGTCTCTTGAGCAAGAGATGAGCGAGGAACTGTTTGTTTCAGGATTGGTCGGCCCTTACCGGATTTTCCAGCGGAAGAAGGGACATCGTCACGGACTCGATGACGCAGTGACCGCGTGGTATGCACTGCAGAAAACGCCTCCCGTGAAGAAGACGCTCGATCTAGGTACGGGAGTTGGAACGGTCGGACTTGCCGTGCTTTGGGGGCTCGGCCAGGGGACGGAGCTGACGTGCATCGAAGCCCAGGATATCAGTTACAGGCTGCTCAGTGAGAATATTGCAGGGAATGAACTCAACGGTTGTGTCCAGGCCATTCACGGGGATATTCGGGACCTTGATTTAGGTGAACGGTTTCACCCGATTCAATGCGCCAGCTTCCGGAGTCAATCAAACCGAACGCGCCAGGGACAGTGGAGTCCCAAGCGCATCTGGTTTTAACTGCGCCTTGTAGTTATCGCCGGATTTTTCGTTGCCACAGATGAAGTTTGACAGAAGTGGTGTGGTGTAATACAAAACATCACACTTCAATCCAAACCGAAAACGTTGGGCAAGCCGGCTCGGGGACCAAAGTTATGATGCGATTCCTTCAACTACAATGCTCGCTGCTGATTGGCGCACTGCTGTTCAACCAGGCTTCGGCTCAAACCGCCGTTCCCGTCGGCGCTGGTTCCTATGCGTCTTTCCCACCCGCGTCCGCCGGTGGAGTTGCGTCCGGCACGGCCACGCAATCTCTTTATGTCGTGGCGGGAAACACGCGACCTGTGCCGAGCAACAAGTGGTGGACGGATCTGGTGGTTCATCAATATGCGGGCTTTCTCTGGGCCTATCCGCTGACGGTTTCAGCCGACGCGCAAGGCATCAATATCTACAATCCGGATTGGGGAGTTTACGATGGCGGTCATGCCTTCATGGGCGTGAATTACCGGCCGGTCTCGCCGATCTCCATTCGCGGGGAAACCTTTGCGCCCGCCGACGCGCGGGCGTCGAATTGGGGTGACTGGACGGTTGCGTTTCGGATGCAGGAAAGTGTTTCGAAACGGATGGAGGTCACGATCGGTCAAGGCTTGCCGTTCGTATGGATTGAGTTCACTGGCGTGAACCCGCGAATTGTTTCCGGCGCGTCGGCGACTTATTTCAAGGCGGATGGCAGCGTCCAGACATTTCCGGTGACCACGAATCAACTGGGGATCACCTACGCTGGCCGGCACTTTGGAATTTTTGCTCCAGACGACACGACTTTTACTCTGGAGAACGACACGCTCGCGGTTGCGTTTACAAATAATGCCGCAACTTACCTGGTCGTCGGAGCACTGCCGGCGAAATCGAATCTCACTTACTTCGCGCAGTACGCTTATGCAGTTCCCACCAACAGCACGATGAATTGGAGTTACAATCCGGCCGCGGGAGCTGTGACGACGGATTGGCATCTGGCCACGCGCGTTCTGAAAGGGCTTGAAACCCAAACCATCCAGGGCTGGATTCCGCATCATTATCGGCGCACGAGCAACAATCTGGCATTTAACGGAATCACTTATCCCACCGTGCGCGGCCTGATGAAATGCACGACCGGCACCGACTTCCAGATCGTTTATCCGTTCAATGGAATCCTCCCAACGCTGCCGGCTCCAGTGACGCTGAGTGAGCCGAATCCTTTCAGCGCGACGCGGATGAATTCCTA
>JBQCEJ010000675.1:0-2684 GCA_051960355.1 Verrucomicrobiota bacterium
ATTGGTGTAGAGCGTCAGGCTTTGTTTCAGGCCTTTGTTGATGATCGCGTTGCGAATCGTATCGCGCCGCTCCTGTGTCCAGTAGTCATAAAGCCAGTCATAACCGATCGCGCTGGCATGCGTCATTTCCGCCGTATCCAAAAAGTGGCTGGGGTTCCAGTCCGGGAAATTGCTGGAGGCCACTTGCTGCAACTCCGCCCAAGCGCGCTCAGCGAAGTTGGTGTTGCCGGTCATCCGGTAGGTCAGGGCACATTTGTAAACGCGATCCATGACGCTCCGGCTTTCGTCCAGAATGCCGGCTGAGTTATACACGTTCACCGGATCGTCCAAGATGGCCGCCGCAGAATTGCTGATCGTGACCCACCAGGAGTTGAGTTGTGGAATGCTGTTGGAGGCCAGGTTGCGTTTCAGCCATTCGAAGCGTTCCGCTGAAGCGAGCAATCGCGGGTGACTGGGAACGAGCGTGTCGAGATAGCTGGTTTGCGCCGGCGGCGAGCGATCCAGTCCCGCAGGCACAAGAGCACTGGCGGGAATGACGCTGAACTGGCTGGCGCCCGGCGGCTTCCAACCCACCGAGAAGTGGTCGCTCCCGGTTCCTTGCTTGTGCAGCAGCTCCACATAATATCGCTGCCACGCCACCAGGGTGACCGCGGCCGAGATTTGCCCCGGCGAATTGGCAAACTGTCGAAAACCGGTGGGCGCGGCACTGGAAGCAATCAGTTGCTTGTTGGCCGCTGTGGCATCGGTGCTGAGATACAACTGCACCACGTCGTCGCCCGAAACGGCGAACGTGTAATCGCCGTTCGTCGGAGCCACAATGTAGCCAGTGGCGCGTGTGCCATAGTTCTCCGCCCAATCCCGTTGCAGGCATTCAAAACTGGTCAGGAACTCGCGCCCATCCGGCCGGTTTGGGTAGTTGGCCGAGGACGTGAGCGTGGAAAGGTTGGTGCCTGGCAGATTCCACCAACGCTCGACGAGAATGGAACCGGCGTCCCGCGATCCGCTGGTCGCATAGAGCTGGCTTTGGGGAATGATCTCGCGACTTTGGCTTGCACTGGACCACTCCAGTTTCACGTTCGCATTGCCCGTATTCTCGATGAACTCCAAAATGAGATTGTAGCGCTGACCGGCTTGGAGTTCGATGCGGCCCGTCATTTCCAGACCGGCAGCCGAGTATGCGGTCCGCGCCAGAACCATCCGGTCGTTCACCCATAATCTCGCGCCATCATCGGCCGTGACGTGAAAAATGTAGGTTTCCGAATAGCGGGCTTCCACCTGGCCGGACCAGCGCACCGAGAAAGTATCCGCAGCCCTCGTGTTGGTGGGCGCGGCGGTTCCCCAGTTGAAATTTACGGTGGGATCGACCCGAGTCAGCTTGAGCGTGGTGAAATCACTACCGTCGAAATACTGACCAGTCAGACCCGTGCCTGCGCCAAAAGCCGCAGAGCGCAGCAGCGCAACCAGCACGAGAGGGCAACCGATGAGACGAAATAGGTGCATAAGGAACAGCTGGCAGCGGGGGGTTGCTCTCGCGGGCGGTCAAAACCATTGACTCTCGTGCGGTCAGAAAGCGGCGGTCTGCCGGAGCAAACCGCCGCTGGCATGAATACAACTCAAGGCGTCGAGATCAGGCGGAAGAATACAGCCGGATTGCTGGTATTGGGTCCCGGAACACTGACACCGCTGGTGTTGCCGCCGGGCACATCCACCCAGTTGGTGCCCAACCCGACGGAAAGGGTGTTGTCTGCGTCTGCAATTTGAAACCGCTGCCAGCCCAGTTAAACACCCAGTTGCCGCCGCTGTTGGTGTAGCTCAAGGTCGGCTGGGAGACCGTTGGAACCGTGAGCACCTGGATCGTGCCGTTCACGCTCAGATTGTCCGTGAACGTGTAGCCAGCCGGATAGATGATTTCCGTGAACGCGCCGGTGTAATTGGTGGCGTTGAACAACTGGAACGAATCGCCCACCTGAAGCGCGCTGCTTCCAATGTTGGTCACGATCAACGTGCCGCCCTCCGTGCAGATGCTGATTCCAGCCACCTGATCGTTCGTCAGCACCGCGCCATTGCGAGCAATCTCCATGATTGCCGTTCCTGCCAAGCTCAGATTCTTGTTTGCCAGGGTGAGCGTTCCAACAGAATTCCCGGGGCTAAGCGTGCCCCCGGCTTGAACCGTGGTCGCGCCGCCCAGCAGTCCATTGCCGCTCAACTGCCCGCCGTTTTGCACCGTGATAGCGCCGGTCCCGGCAGCGCCATTGACAACGAGAGCCGCATTGGTCGCCACCGTCGTCGCGCCAGAATACGTATTCATGTTGTTCAGAATCCAGGTGCCGCCCAGCACCAAAAGACTGCTGGCTTTGTTGCCATTGCGGATCTGCCCGTTAATCGTATTAACACCCACGCCGGCCAGCTGCATAATCTTGCCGCTGCTGCCGTTGGTGCACCAGATATCTCCATTGAAAGTCAGGCTGCCGCCCAACACAGCAATCTTCGGATGGCCGCCGCCTGAGTTCATGTTCAAGGAACTGTTCACGATGTTGTCACCCGAATCATTGACGATATTGCCGGCAAAAAGCGTATCACCATAAGTATCGAAACGGAAACTAGCCGGCAGGGTGACTGCGCCGCTGCTGCCATTCAGGTGCAACTCCGCGTAATTTCCAGCCGCGGATTTAACCGTCAGAATC
>JBQCEJ010000676.1:0-3804 GCA_051960355.1 Verrucomicrobiota bacterium
AGGCTCAATCAGTGAAGCGGCTGAGCAGGGAAGCAGGGAGAAAATAAAAAAGGGGCTGATCGCTTTCGCGAAGCCCCGTATGGAAGTCATCGTTTACCTTGCGGCAAGCGGCTTGGCTCTTCCCAACCATTGACACCGCCCGACTGGTTTTGATCCGTCAAAAACCTAGCAATCCGTCCAGCAAAGTCAACCGTTCGATAAAAAAGGGATTTACCATGAAACACACCTCACTCACGCCTGCGATTTTCAAGGAACGCACCAGCCAATGGCAGGAGCATGATTTCTATCGAAGTGCTGTCGTTCTTGGTTTGGACATCGGTCTCGACGGCATCGGTGTCTATCTGCGCCGGGGTTTGAAGGAAGTCTTTGCCCAAACATTGGATTTTGATTTACCAGACGCCGAAGCGTTAGCCGCACGACGACAGAAGCGCGCATGGCGGCATTGTCGGAAGAATCAATCGACACGACTTCACAGGTTAGAAGTTCTCTTCAAGAAACATGGGTTACCGTGGTTGACAGAAGAACGCATGAGCCGGGCAAATCCGTTTCGTGATCGTCACCGCGCCATTACCAACGGCGTTGCTTCGCCTGAAGCATTGAGCATTTGCATCCGCCATTGTGTGATGCGTCGTGGATTTGACTACGGCGGCACTGAAGAAGGCCGTTATCCGTGGGGTGAGTCGGGTCAGTATTCAGCCGCGAACACTTGGCTGGCGACGGCCTGCATTACTCCTGAATTAGCTGACCATCTCAAGACACTCGCTCCCGAATTGATCGCCAAGAAAAACCCGGAGGAGCAGGAAAAGAAATTCTACGACCTGATTCTCAATCGCCTTGCATGGTCACAGGAAAACAACGTTGCCCGCGTGCTGGCGGAACATTCCAAAGGCGGGCACGACAATCTTCGTTTCCGCGCTCGAGGGTTCAACTTTCCACGGCAAAATGTTTGGCAGCACTTGGAAGACATTATTCGCCGCCACGCCAAGTTCATTACGGATGTAGAGGGCTTCATCGCCACGCTGGGAATCAACCCCAACACGCAACCCACTGAAAAGGCGGCCGATCGCGCCCGCAAACGCGCCATCTTTTTTTACAATCGCAAGACGCGCTTCGATATGGCGCGCCATTGGGCGAAGAAAGTGAACGTCTGTCCCTTTGCCCGCCGGTTGGAGCTGGAGGACATCGAAACTCGGTGCGATTTGAAAGAGGTTCTGGCCGTGCGGCGCTGGAGTATTCTGGAGTTTGCCGCCACCCGTCGCGTCGAGTTGGATATTGTGGAAGGCAAAGGCAAGACCAAGACAAAGCGCAATGTTCTCCATCGCCTGAATGCAGCCACAGTGAAGGCATTGGTTGCCCTCGTTGAAAAACATCACGCGGCATTGGAGACAAAAGACAAGGCAGCCGAACCGAAATGGAATGATGCGAAAGATTTGATTCTTGCCGACATTACTTCAATCCACGGTGACAAGATCAAACCCACGCCAGAAACCAAGTCTGAATGGAATAAGAGTTTCAACACGCAGTTGAAGGATTTGGTTTCGCCCACCGCAGCCAACCGGAAGAAGCGCGCCTCCCTTTGCGCCGAATCAGCCGTCAAACTTTTCGACATCGCGACGGCAAACGGAACGGACTTCACACCTGAAAAAGTTTCAGCCCGACTCAAGGGAATCGGTTTCTACGATTGGCGACGTGATCCCGGCGCGGATTTCAACCCATATCCACAGGTCGAATGTCTTTTGGGCAAACGCATCAAACGCGGCAAACAATCCGGTGAACTTTCCCCAACCCACCAGGGTTTATTGCGCCGGGTTTTCCAGCAATTCAAAGATGAACTGGATGGTGCGAAAGCACCGGACTATTGCGTTGTGGAAGTTATTGGAAATCCACCCCGCAACACGGAACAAAAGCGGGAGCAACAAAAACAAATGACCGCGCGCCGGGAAAAACGCCAGGAGCTATTCGAGGGACACGACCTTACCGACCACGGAATTGCTTCCAAGCGCCGTCGGATTCAACTCCACCATCAGCAACACGGGCGTTGCCCTTTCACCGGCGAAACACTGCCAGACAATCCGCTCGACCCAAATCTTGAGTTGGAACATTTGTTTCCCGAAGAAATGGGCGGGTTGAGTGTGGATGAAAATCTGGTCCTCACTTGGCGCGCAGTGAACGGGGCGAAAGGAAAACGAACTCCGCTGCAAGCATCGCAGGCTGGCCTCGTGGTTAAGATGGGAAATCAGGACCTGCGATTCCTTTCATGGGATGCGATGCTCAAAAACGTCGGCGACATGAAATGGGGCGGCAAGAAGCGCGCCGTGTTTGCGTGGGGAACAAACAAAGACGAACACTTTGATGCCATAGGGCATTTGAAAGTTCCAGAGTTCGGCAACACCACCCGCGTCGCTCAACTCGCCAGGCAACTGCGCGCCGAAGTCGCCCGTTGGATGAATGTGCAAAACGATTCAGACGAAGCCGCCAGGCGCATCGGCACGCCTTCTGGCTGGCTCGCTGCCCAAGCCCGCAAGACCTGGCTCGCATCGGATGACTATTTGAAGATCCGCAGCAACCTCGTCCACCATTTGATAGACGCTGCCGTGCTTGCGCACATCCCGCCTCGTGAAGGCATGAACCACGTTGCCTGTGGCGGAATTTTTTTCACTGAATGGGAAGCCGTCAAAAGTGAGAACGGCAAATCCACCACTTACCGGTTGCTGACGAAAGCGCTGCCTGACCTCTCGCCTTCAGCCCGGCTGCGGCATTGGTTTTCTGACCGCGCAGAATACGCGGTTTGTCCGGTGTTAAAGCTCCGAAGCAACAGCAAAACAAGATCACTGGGTGATGAAAGTTTCTGGCGGCAAATATATCAGAGCGAACCGACGTTGGCACAACGCACGCCACTGGATTTGATAAAGACAAAAATCGCCAGCGCAGAAGAACTACTTTCTATCCTCCAGCGGATGCGGGTCAACCACAACAAACGTCTCAACAAAACTGAAAACAAAATCCCCTCGCGCGAGCAACTAGCACGCTGGCTTGATGCCAAAACAAATTTTGCCGAAGGCCGGAGCGAGATTGATCCAGGTCCATTAAAATTAACTGATGGAACGCCGATCAAAAGCATCTGGAAATTTGCAGGTAAAAGCAGTGAAGGAACAGGCGGTGGTGGCAAAGGTGGGCTTTCCTCGCCACTTGGGTGGACGGGGTGGCGTAATTCTAAAGGAAAACTCCAATCACTTCGCAATTTGAGCCTGCGTTATGACCGGGTAGAAATCTGGCTTGGCTACGACCATGAGATTGCCGAACGCGCCCGGAAAAAGAAAAAACCAGATTGGGAACAGACTGGTTGGACTTACCAACGCCGATTGATACCAGATGCTCGCGCCCTGAAACATTTGAAACAGCTTGGCTTTTCCTTCGGTCGTGACAGTCGCAAAGTCGCCCCCGATTTCATGCAAAAGAATCCGGGAGAAACTAAAACCCTGCGTGAAATCATTCTCGGAGGAAAATTGCTGCCATTTTCAGTGCGGATGCCAAAACCAATACGCAAGGGAGACTTGTTCCACCTCCACTTGAACAAGGACGGGGATATTATCACCGATGGCGCTGCCCCTTACTGGTCAAATTGGTATCGCGCAACAGCAACGGCTAGTGTAATCGAAATGAAAAGTGCTGTGGTAAAACCCGGTGGTGAGTTCGAGATGCCATCAGGGCTAAAGGAAACAATGCTTACCCGTAAAGCAGGCAGCGCAGAATTGATGGCGTTTCTAGCCGGCCAACTTCCAGCAGCGCAACAAGCCGCAAAAA
>JBQCEJ010000677.1:0-2061 GCA_051960355.1 Verrucomicrobiota bacterium
TCTCCGGCTCTCTCCCCGCTCGTTCCTCACGGGGCGAGAGAGCAGTTGACCAGCAGTTTCAGCCGCTCCCCGCCGCTTTGCCCGGCGATTCCAAATACACGAATCACGCGCGGAGGATGGCCCGGCACCCGATCGTCGAAACTGAGCCGGGCGGAGCCGATGCTCCGCGCTCCCCGCCCAAACGGCTCCCGCTATGACGAGACGGACTTGCCGCGGTTTCGAAACAACACCTGACAGCCGTACTCCTTTTGCTCCGCAGCCGGGTCCATCAGATGGTAAACCGAGGTGAATTTCTCGCCGCCGAGGACGACCGGTTCGCTCGCCCCGAAATCGGGGAGCGCCGCGCCGTCAAACGGTTTCGGCAGACCACCGCCTTTGACTCCTAGCAGGAGCGGTCCGCGGTAAACTGATACGCATTCCTGCGTTTCATTGGCCCGTAACGGTTGTTGAAATTGCCAGTCCACGCGATCGCCTTTGCGCAGGCGTTGCGACAGCACCAAGAAACCTTCGCTGACTGGCGCGACGATCTCGCGGTCATTGAGTTTCAAGCGCGAATTGCTCATCCAGCCAGGCGAGAACAGTTTGAGTTTTCCGGTGAAGCCGGGAGAAACTTCCACCACTTCCAGCTTGGCCCAGTCCCCCTGCGGATATTTGGTCGTTTGACGCAGCGTGATCGATTCACTGCCTTGAGTGAGAGTCGCCACGCCTTCCCGCGGGAACGTAACCATGACGCCGTCGTCATCGGTGAACAACGAAAATTGCGCCGCTCGCGCCAATCCCTCGCCGCCGCGCATCGTGCAGCACCAGGTGGCTTCGAGCGTGTGCATCTTCAGCACCGGCTCGTCCATGTGCGCACAACTGTTCAGTCCGAAACCGCCATTGGCCCGTTGTTCGGCCGCCAGCCCGTTGTAATAAATCTTGTGCGCATCTTCCAGATAGGCGGGATCGCGTGTGAAGCGCCAGAGATTCACTGCGACCAGCAAGGAATCAACCACGGCGCAGGGCTCCGTCCATTCCGGGCGCCCAAACCAGTTGAAGTTCTCGTCGTTCGTGGTCATCGCATTGTTGCGATACAGCGACCAACGATCGCGAAGGGCGCGCAACAGAGCCGCGCTACGATCGCGCTCATAAATGCGGCACAACGCGCGCAAGCCGGTCAGAGAAGCGTGCGTCTGCGCTTTGAGCGCGGCGAGATCGGCCCGCACCAGGAGGTTCTTCAATTCGTCAACCACCGGAAGCAAGTCATCGCGTCCCAGCACATCAACCGCCTGGACCAGGCCATCAAAGAAAATGAAAATGCAGCCCGTGTCCGAAGAGACGCGCCAACCGCCAATCTCCTGGCTCAAATGACCCGACTCGCTGCCGTTATGGCTGCGTTCGGCGGGTGCCAGCGGATAGGAAGCTATGTTCTTGCCGCCGAGCGGAACCGCCAGGCTGTCGAGAATGCGGTTGGCCCGGGCGAGCGCGTCGCTATTGCCGGTCCAGGCATGATATTCACTCAAGCCGCGCAAGACCCAGCCGTGTGAAGAGAGCAACTGTTCATCGAACACATTGGCCGGACGCTCCGCCCCGAACAATCCACGGGCATTCAGTTTTCCGGGCAGACGGCGGAAGACTTCAGACAAATACTTCGGCTCACGCTGCAACGCTTGGGCTTCCAAGGTGACGCCGAGAATCCAACGGCCCTCGGTGTCGCCGGGCCACGGATCGCCGCTGTCCGTCGTGTGAAACAGATGATCGGGATCGTATGTCTCCGACTCGAGGCGTCCCATGTTTCGGCGCAGGCGTTCGAGCAACTCACCGCCTGGCTGCTGATCGAGCAACGGCACGGGACGAGGAATCGTGCGCGGTGCAGACGAGGAGAGCAGCCGGCTGGCGCCGCGTTCCTGAGCGTGGACCAGACCGCCGAGTGGCAGCGAGGCCACGCCGCCCGCCAGCAGTGCAGCGTATTTCAAAAAATCGCGCCGTCCCAAACCGGATGAGCTTTCGCCACTCCGAACTGTCTTCAATCTCATCCGTTGTTGATCCATGACTTCAGTGTAAATCGGTGAGCGCTGCTGT
>JBQCEJ010000678.1:0-3216 GCA_051960355.1 Verrucomicrobiota bacterium
AGCCGCGCGCCAGATCGCCGATCGCTTCCAATCGCTGCGTGAGGTGCTGGTGCAGCGGGATCCTGCCGGATTAACGCCCTTGCTGGAAATGCGTTCCATCGAAGCCACCGAGTTGACGGCGCGGGCCCATGCAAGTGACGCCGAACTGGCTGCCAGCGCCGCGCTGCTCGAACTCAACCAACTTCGCGGAGCGTCCGCCCATGCGCCTGTTTCAGCCGGGCGAACTTCGCTGATTTTTCATTCGCTGCCGGGAACGGATGTTTTGTTAACGGCCGCTCGAACAAACAATTTCGAGCTTCGCGTTCGAGCCGTCGAACTGGCACAACACGGCTTCCGCGTTGACCTCGCCAAGAACGAGCGCTTTCCGGGCATCTCGATCGGGCCGCAGATTTCCCAGGAACGCGCCGGGGATCGCGAGCAGATTGTCGGCCTGGGCGTTTCGTTTCCCTTGCCCTTATGGAATCGTAATGCCGCCAATGTCGAATCCGCCAAGGCGCGACAGACCCAGGCGGAGGCTTCCCTGCTGGTGACGCAACGCGAGCTGGAAAGACAGATCCTGCAAGCCGCGCAGACCTACCAGGTGAAGCGCCGACAGATGCAGGATTGGAAACCCGATGCCGTGAAACACTTCAAGGAAGCGGCCGACCTCGCCGATCGGCATTATCGACTTGGGGCGGTGCCGCTTTCCACCTACCTCGAACTGCAACAGCAATATCTTGAAGCGGTTGAAACCCTCCTCAACGCGAAACGCGACGCCCTGGAGATGGCGCAACAAATCGAGATGCTAACCGGTGTGCCACTGCCGCTCACCATTGCCGAGGAAAACCAATGATGACCTCCAGTTTTCCAGCACTTCGTAGCGTGCCTAGGCTGAGCCTGCTTGCCTCCGCAACGACCGTTCTCACGCTCCTGCTGCTGGCGGGGTGCGGAGCCAAGCCCGATTCGCCCGAAGCGCCGGAGCACGCGCATGAAACGGAAGGGGGCGTCACGTTCAACGCTCAAAAAGGGCTGTCGGTATCCCGTTCCACGGCGGAGTTCATTGGACTGCAAACTGCCGACGTCGAAGAGCGCGTGATTTCCACAACGTTTGAGTTTTCCGCCCAGGTTTATCGAACGAGCGGCGATGCCCGATCTGCTTCGCTGAACTCCAGCGCTCCGGTGGCGCTTGCCAGTGCCACCATCCCGCCAGCCCAGTCGGCCAAGCTCACCGAAGCGCAAACCGTTTCTGTTCAAACCGAAAAGGACGGGCTGGCAGTGCCGGGTCGCATCGTCAGCCTGAACCGGGATTTGGCGCGAGCGACCGGACAGGTGGAGGTCTTGCTTGCGATCGACACTGCATCCAACGCCCTCGCACCAGGAACATTCGTCCGTGTGACCAGTCCGTTGGGCAGCGCGCGCCCTGCCCTTGCAGTGCCCCGCGCCGCTGTCTTGCGAACCAGCGAAGGCGATTTTGTTTACACCGTGAGCGGCGAGCATTTTGTGCGCGCCAAAATTCAATTAGGCGCGACCAATGAACAATTCGCTGCCGTGACGGAGGCTCTCTACGAGGGCGACCAAGTTGTCGTTCATCCCGTCATGACCTTGTGGATGGCAGAACTGCAATCGCTGCGCGGCGGCAAATCCTGCGCGGACGGCCACTGACGTATGTTAAACAAACTCCTTGATTGGTCGCTGCGCCAGCGCGCGGCGGTGTTGCTCGCGACCGGCCTGCTGATCGCGATTGGTGTCTGGTCGGCGTTGCGCCTGCCGATGGACGCCGTGCCGGACATCACCAGCCCGCAGGTGCAGATCAACACCGCCGTCGCGGCACTGGCGCCGGAAGAAATTGAAAAGCTCGTCACGTTTCCAATTGAAAGCGAGATGGCCGGATTGCCTGACATGGTCGAACTGCGATCGTTGTCCAAGTTTGGACTGTCGCAAGTGACGATGACGTTTCGCGATGGTGTGGACATTTACCGCACGCGCCAGCTCATCAGCGAACGGCTGCAAGGCGCGCTGGATGAATTGCCGCCAGGTCTCACGCCGCAGCTCGCGCCCATCGCGACCGGTCTCGGCGAAATTTTTTATTACGCGGTGGAGTTCACAGACAGCGCGACGAACCATCCGGGCACGCGACCGGAACAGTTGATGGCCCTCAAACTGATTCACGATTACCAGATCAAGCCGTTGCTGCGCGCCACGCCGGGCGTAGCCGAAGTGAACACGAGCGGCGGTTACGATAAGCAGATTGTCATTCAACCTGACCCATCCCGACTCCTGAGCGCCGGCATGTCGTTTGCCGATCTCGCTGAGCGCATTGAGGAAAATACGCGCAATTCCGGCGGCGGCATGGTGGAAATCGGAGGTGAACAAATCGTGATCCGTGCCGACAGCCGCGTGGGAAGTCTAAACGAAATTGCAGAGATTCCGCTCAAGTTCGGCGGCGGCGTCAAACCGCTGCTGGTGCGCGCTGTGGCCAACGTCGGTCTTGGCCACGCTTATCGCACCGGCGCCAGCACGGACCAGGGTGAGGAAGCGCTCATCGGCGCGGCCATCATGCTTGCCGGCGAAACCTCACGGCTCGTCGCGCGTGCGGTTGACGCCAAGCTGAATGAAATCCAGGCCACGCTGCCGCACGGCGTGCGGATCCGAACGCTTTACGACCGCTCCGAACTGGTCAACAGGACGATTGGCACCGTGGAGCGGAATCTTACCGAAGGCGCGTTGCTGGTCGTGGTCGTTTTGTTCCTATTGCTCGGCAACTGGCGCGCGGCGCTGATCGTCGCCCTGGCAATTCCACTTTCAATGTTCTTCGCAATGACCGGCATGGTCCGGCTCGGGTTATCCGGAAATTTGATGAGTCTGGGCGCGATCGATTTCGGCCTCATCATTGACGGAGCGGTGGTGATGGTTGAAAACATCGTGCGGCATCTCGGGCAAAGACAGCACACACTGGGGCGGCGGCTCACGGTTGAGGAGCGCTTGCAGGTGGCGCTGACCTCAGCCAAGGAAGTCGCCCGCCCGATGTTTTTCGGCGTGCTCATCATCACGCTCGTTTATGTGCCGATCCTTTCCCTGCAAGGCATCGAAGGAAAGATGTTCAAACCGATGGCGATGGTTGTCATGCTCGCGCTCGGCGGTGCGTTGGCCCTGGCACTGACGTTGATGCCGGTGCTGTGTTCGTTCGCTCTCGGCGGTCGCATCGCAGAGCGCGACAACTGGCTCATCCGCTTTTGC
>JBQCEJ010000679.1:0-4952 GCA_051960355.1 Verrucomicrobiota bacterium
GATCGGCTGATGCGCGGATAGGTGTCCGTCATCTTCCACGTGGGATTTTTCTGTCTCCATTTCACCACGGCATCGATGTCAAACAGGCGGGAACCGCCGTGGCCGGCCGCCTTCTTCAATGCGGTGGCGTAGGTCAACCCGACGCTCCCGCCGAGTGCCGTGATCAGATCATGGAGATTTCCCAGCTTCATAGTTTTGCCATTCAAAAGTTTCCGCCCTGCCCACTCACACAAGCGGGCACGATGATCAATGGCATGGCCTGGCTATTCAGACATTTGCGCTCTTCATCATCCGGGCGGTTCCCGCCTTCCATTTCAAAAGCTGTCGATTCAAGGAGGCGAACCCAACAACCAATCCACTGAAAGGAGGGGAAAAAGTTCAACCGGCGCGAGTAGGTGCCGGCGCTTCCAGCAGCTCGGAAAGTTTCTGCTCAATTTCATCCACGGCGGCGCGGTTCTCAGAGGTTCCATTTACACCGGACATTTCTTTCAAAATAATCCGCAGCGATAAGACGTAATTGACAAGGTACTTCTGCTTTTTCCGCGCATCCATTTCATCCATAGCAAAAGTTTTACATAGCGCACAAAACGTGCGCAAGTAATATTTTTGACTTCCGCACAACTTTTGCGTAAACTCTCGCCGCAATGAAGGATTTAAGTGTCGTAATCAGAAAACTTCGAGGCGATCTGTCGCAAGCCCAGATGGCTGAAAAGTGCGGAGTATCCCCTCGCACGATCACCAACCTGGAAAACGGCGCATCAGTTAAACTGGACACACTCCATGTCATCCGGAAAGCGTGTCAGATAAAGGACCCAGAATGGCTTGAATTACTTGCCGCATGGGCGAAGGCAGAAATCGGCATGGATTCAGCCCGTCTTTGGATTGAGCCTATTACAGGTGATAAGAAGATGAATGATCAGCCAAAGGATGTGAGCAAGCTCGAAATGCTGATCCATGATCTCAACGCTGAAGAACGCCGCCAACTTCTCCTCCTTCTGCAACGTCCCGAGATTCGCCGCGTGCTCCCCGCGCTGAACAGACTTTACGACACGCTTCTTCGTTGAGGCGGGACCCCAGCCCCCATACGGGTCAAATCTTTTCGGTCAGCGTGGATTTACCGGCAAAACGTATTGAAAGGTAACGCGGCTGAAGTTAGGTAACGCGGTCAATCGCCTTATTTCAAAGGGGTTTTAACAGGATTGTTACCTTGTTACCCGCGTTACCCGGAAAAACATGCCCCTCAGTTAGGACTTCACAGAATCAAGAACATCGAATTTCAGTGTTTCGGTTTTCGATTTCGCTCTCGCACAGGCGCGCACGAGGGCACACATTTTTCCGGGTAACAAGGTAACAAGGTAACGCGGTGTTTTGTGGTCAGGCGTGTTATTTATTTATTTATCTGATTTTCAAGTACTTAAGAAGAAGAAGAAGAAGAGAAAACCGCCCGCGCCCGCGTTACCTCCGCGTTACCCGAAGAATTTCCGGGTAACAATTTCCCGCGCACCGCGCCCGCACCATCCAAGATTGAAGCCGGCCACATAGCCAGCCCTGTCGAACCCGCGCCCGCGCCCCGGTTACGTCACCAAACCATCCTGGCAAAATGGTTGGGATCCGAATCGCCAACTCGCGCAATTTGGCAAACTGAACCGTTCTGCTTGAGCGCTCACGCTCGGCCTGCATCGACCAGCCTTTGAGCCAGGATCCTTCCATCCAGATCCAGTCATGCGCGCAAGGAATTCGAAGCTGGAGGCAAAGCGCGCGTGTGATCAGGACCTTCACGGGGTCTTCAAAAATCCGGTTTTTTTGTATAATCCATACCCCCCAGTAGGGCGATATGGGCTCATTTTCGATGTTTTGGTGGAATGTTCTTTTTGATCAATGCTGGCGCGGGTTTCGTTGCTATCGTGCGCGGTAAAAAACGGCGCGTTTTCGGGCGCATGTCCTCGGCTGTCAGTCTCTATTTAAGGCGCAAGGTTGCGCTGCTGATTGTTAGCTGGCAAAACGTCGGCAAGGGCGGCGCACCTATTGAAAGGCGACAAGTGAACACGAACAAAAAGCACATCAACCAGAATTCCGCGTCTGTACAAATTCCTGAACAAGGGCGCGGGCGCGGGCGCAAGAATGAATCAGAAGCAAAGACAGTTGAGCCGCTAGCGCGGGCAGGGGAGAGCAAAGACAGTGATTGTGTAGCCGCTAGCGCGGACAAGGAACTAGTCCGCTTCATGCCTGCGCCGCATCGCTGGGCGCGGGTTTCAAATTCAGCCGATGAAGTCGAAGGAGTAGAGCGCGGCGCGGTCACGCGATGGGGCGCGGTCCATGTTCACGCGCTTGAACATCTGCCGATATCGTGTGCATTGACCAGCCGCGCGCTACCCGCTGGGCCGCTGCTCGCGGAGATTCAAGGGCAACACGTCGCGAACATGGCGCGGGCCATGGCTCGCAAGCTCGCGCAATCCATGCGGCGCGATGGTCGGCACGTGTCCGAGGCCACCGAGCTGGACGGCGCGGGCGCGGGTGCGCTTGCCGTTGTGGCGTGGCGATCTGGTGAGGAACGCGAAGGAAGCGAGCGCGGCGCGGCGGGCGTCTGCTGGCGGGCGGTTGTGGCGGAGATGTCCCGCGACATCTTCGGGGAGTCGGTTAGCCTGGATGAGTTCAGCGCGGAAGCGTTGGCGGGTTCGGCGTTGCCTCTGCCAGGTTGTTACGAGAGCCGAACGGACAAAGCCACGCGGTTGATTTTCGAGCGGGCGCGGGCGCGGCGTGGCGATCTGCTGGCGCGGCGTGTCGAGTCCATCAAGGCCAAGGGCGGGCGCGGCAAACGGGCGGAGACTGTCGAGCGGGTGCAACGTGCGGCGGTTCAACTCCTGCACGGTGAAGCCATCGACAAGGCCGCTGAACTCGCCGGGTTCAAGCCCGGTTCCGGTACCAGCAAGGCCAGCGCGGGCGATCGGCTCGCGCAAGCGGTCCGTCGGCTCGGGTTCCGGTTTCAATTCAACGCTCGCCAGCGCACCAGCGACAAGGCCGCGACTCGCCCGGCGATGGGCGCGGGCTTGCCTGCGAGCATTCCGGCGGCGTGGTCGGTTGAACCGTCGGCCAATCTTCCCGGGCAGGATGGGCGCGGGGGCAAGCGGCAAGGCGTGCCGTTGCCGCTTCCGGTTCGCTTTGCCAATCGGGCCGTGCGACGCATTCGCGCCGAACGGCTCGCCAGCGCACAAGCGGCGCGGGCGGCGCGAATGCCACGCGAGGACAAACGCAACGCCAAGCGGGCGATCTGGGAACGTCGCACCGTGCGACGGCTCAAAGCGGCGGGCGTGTTTGGCTATCGAGACGGCGATGGCGTCGGCGCGTGGGTCATGGCCATTCACGAGCGCAAAGCGGCGCGGGTTCCGCGTGTGAAGCTCTAAGCCAGCCATCCCCAGCACGGCGCACAGGTTCGCAACCTGTGCGCCGTTTTCGTTTCTGTGAGGCTCGCCGCTTTGTAGTGAGGCAATCGGCTTTCCCGTTGCCGTGTCCGCGTTCCGATTCGGAGCGCGGCGCGGGCGCGGGCGTGCCGATTGCGCGGCGTTCCGTTTCTGTGAGGCGGTCCGCTATTAAGTGAGAGAGTGAAGCGCAAGAGCGCGGCGCGGGTGCGCGGCGCAAGGGGTTTCGCTCAATCAATCTTCCCAATAGTCACACCCTGCCGGGCGTCATCCATCGCCCGGCAGACGTGACCATTGAAAAGGTGGTCTTTAGTTTGCCCGGTTCGCTTCGTGTTCGGAGTTCCCTGGCATCCGCAGCACGGCACAAATGTCGTGCTGCGCGATGCTGGTCGCACTCCGGTTCGGAGTGAAAGCGGGCGCGTGAGTGTGTTTCCGCGCAATGAATTTGCGCCATGGCGAAGAGCCGTGACGCAACACCAAAGGAAACACTATGGCTAAAAAAGCTGAATCGAAAGCTCCGGCAAACGCTGGAGCGAAACCCGCAACGCCGGCCGCTCCTGCGGCCAAACCTGCGGACGACACGAAACTCACGTTCGCGGACCTGGAAGCGATGGATACGGCGACTCAAATCGAGTACTCGAAAACCATCGTCTCCACCAACAAGGCCGTTGAAAAGGCGAAGACGAAATTCACGGAGAAGTTACAATTCTACGCGAAGGTAGTGGCCGCTTTGAAACGGAGCTATACCAAGGCTCTCAACGCCCGACAGGTTCCGCCGGACACTTCGTTCAAGAAATACTTTGAACAAAACGCCGGCGGCGCATTGCCCGGACGCGTGGAAGCCCTGGCTTCAGTGTTCAACTCGCTGGTGCTGACTCTCGACAGCAACGGGAAACCGCTGCTCTCGGAGGAAAATTTTGACCTCGCTGCGGTGGATTGGCTGGAAAAGGCCAATGCCATTGTGGCGGCTGCTCAGAAGAAACACGGCGACAACTGGAAAACGTGCGATGAAGTGCTCGACACGATCAACGCGCTTTCCAAGCCCGGTGAAGCTGGGAAGAAACTGAAAGAGATCCGCGAACGCCAGAAAGAAGAGGCCGAACCCGGTGAACCGGGCGAAGCGGGCGACGAAAGCACCGAAAAGGTGCAAGTCGTTCCGCTGACGGTCGGCCGTTGTGTCGAATTCCTGAAAGCCGCGATTCTCGCGGCTTCTGGAATGCCCGAAGAATCCGCACGCGTGCTGTTTTGCGACGTGTGCGATCTGGCCGACTCTTGGGACAAGAGCGGCATCGCTGAGCACAAATTGAATGCATGGGCGAAACAACACGCACAGGGCGTTGCCCCGCAAATTCAAGTGGTGAAAGCTCCCGAACCTGCCGCACAGGCAGCCTAAAAACCCCCGCCAACAAGGCCGGAACTCGAAAGAGTTCCGGCCTTTTTTCGTTTCTGCGTTTCCGGTTGAAAGGCCGTGTTCCTGGTGCTGCGGGCGCGGGGTGTCGTCGTGATGCCTCGCGTCCCGCAGAAACCGGCCGCACA
>JBQCEJ010000680.1:0-8935 GCA_051960355.1 Verrucomicrobiota bacterium
CGCAGCGTTGTGGCCATGCCAAAGAGCAACGGAAACGTCTATGTCGGCTGGCGCCTGTTGGGAACCGATCCCGAGGACATCGCGTTCAATCTTTATCGCACGGCCAATGGCGGAGCGCCTGTTCAACTGACCACCAATCGGACTTTGACCACCGACTTTGTTGATACGACCGCCAACCTGGCGCAGACGAACCGGTATTTCGTGCGTCCAGTCATCAACGGCGTTCCGGGACTTCCGAGCGGTTCCTTCACGGTGCCGCCCAATGCGCCGATACATGACAGCTACATTTCGATTCCGCTTACGTTCAATCCAGGCGATCAGGTCATCCAGGATCAAGGGCAGAACATGTACGTCGAGGTTGGCGATTTTGACGGCGATGGCGAATATGAGTATCTGCTGAAATGGGCCAACAGCCCGTACTGCGATGTCGGTCAGCCGGTGCCCTGCACGGACACCTACAAGCTGGATGCGTACAAGCTCGATGGAACACGTCTATGGCGAATTGATCTCGGGTGGAATCTGATGTGCAGCCCGGAGTATTCGCCAACTGTGGTTTGTGACCTCGACGGCGATGGAATTGCGGAAATTATCACTAAAACAGCCGAGGGAACCATTGACGGCACCGGTGTGATGATTCCGGACACGGACAATGATGGCAAAATCGATTACCGTCCGCCGGTAGGCGGTTTTGCGGCCGTTGTCAGTGGCCCGGAGTTTTTGTCCGTCTTTTCAGGCGCAACGGGAAAGGAATTGGCGCGTGTGCCTTGGATTGCCCGCGGCAATCTATCTCAATGGGGTGATTCCAACGGAAATCGCGGAAACCGAAACAATCTGACGGTCGCTTGCTTGGATGGAAAGACGCCCAGCATCATCATGTGTCGTGGCATTTACGAGCGCATGAAAATGGAGGCGTGGAATTTCCGCAATGGCCAGTTGACCAACGTTTGGAAATGGGACAGCGAAACCGATCCGCTGTATCAGCAATGGCAGGTGGAGCAGGGAGTGTCGGATGGAAAGGGCTCGCACATGATTCGTTCCGGCGATGTCGATGGTGACGGGCGTGACGAAACCTTGCGCGGATCCTTGACCATGGGGCCGACTGGCGTGCCGCTGTTCACGAAAGCGCAGGGACACGGTGACGAGATTCGTTTTGGAGATTTGTATCCCGACCGCCCGGGATTGGAAGTTTGGATCGGCTATGAGCATCCACCCACACCGGTTAACGGAATGCAGTTGTATGACGCTGCGACTGGCGGGGTGATTTACGGCATTCGCACGGGCAGCAGTGTGGGCAGCGACGTCGGCAAGTCGCAGGCGGCACCTTTGAATCCGGCGCAGCGAGGCTTTCAATTCTGGGGCTGGGACGGAACGTATGACACGCAGGGTAATCTGCTGACAACGTCGCAGCCGGCGGATGGCAATCGACATGAAGTTTGGTGGGACGGCAGGTTGACGCGCGACCTGACCGATGAAGCGCGAGTGAGTCGCTGGGATCCAGTGACACAGGTGAAAACCGATGTGTTCACGGGAGATGGTTACGGTTACGCAGGCACGGCGGACGTGCTTGGAGATTGGCGCGAGGAGATCATTTCGCCGCGTCCGACGGAGTTGCGCATCTATTCCACAACCATCAGCGCGACCAATCGTCTTTACACCCTGATGCACGATCCGGTTTACCGGCTCAGTGCAGCCGTGCAGGCGCAACGGAAGGTGCCAACCTCAACGCCCGGTTTCTATCTTGGCCCCGACATGCTGAAGCAGCCGATCGCGCCGATTTCCGATGCGGACATCGTGTGGACGGGTGGCGGTTCGAATGTGTGGGACGGCCTCACGACCAACTGGCATGTGAACTGGTATTGGTCCACCAATGAGACAGCGACCACGTTTGTCTCAGGCAAAACAGTGCTGTTTGATCTGAGCGGCGTCAGCACCAACCCCGTCGTGCTCGACGGTTCTCTGACGCCCGGTTCGGTGATGGTGCATGCGGGCAATGATTATACCTTCGACGGAAGCGGTTCGCTTGCGGGCAGCATGAAGCTGACAAAAGCCGGTCGCGGTACGCTGACGATCAACACCACCAATAGTTATACCGGAACGACCCTGCTCACTGCCGGCAGCGTATTCGTCAATGGCCGGCTCGATCAAAGCCCCGTCATCGTTCGCGGCGGCGATCCTTGGGGGCCGACTGAACTCGGCGGACGCGGTACTCTGGGCAACGGCGTTGCGGTGCAAGCTGGCGCTGGAATTTCTCCAGGACAGGGCCTTGGTTCGCCAGACACATTGCACATTCAAAACGGATTGGCGCTGTCCGGAAGAACGTTGAGCAAGCTGGATCTGTCCGACGATCCGACCGGCATCACGAAGGCCAATGACTTGATCGCCGTCGCCGGGAATCTGACTTTAACTGGAACCAACACCTTTCAGGTCAATCAACTGGATGGCGCGCTGTCTCCCGGCACCTATCCGCTCGTCAGCTACACCGGCAGCCTCATTGGCGGGCCCGCCAATATTCAGTTGAGTGGCGTGGCGGGAATTCCGTTTGTGGTGACAAATTCGCCAGGACAAATCGCGTTGTTCGTCCGAAGCACGCGGGCCGCAACCGGCGGATTGACCTGGTTGGGCGGGCAGGGGAATCAATGGGATCTGGCAAACCGAACCAATTGGTTGAACGGTGGTGTGCAAGACTGGTTCATTACGGGCGACCAGGTAATCTTCAATGACAGCGGATCAGTCAATCCATTCGTGACGCTGAACGACACGATGATCGTTGGCCAGACGCTCGTGGACTCCACGGTTAACTACACGATCAGCGGCAGCGGCAGCATCGGTGGGCCGGGCGGCATTACCAAGAGCAACACCGGCAAGCTCACACTTCTCACGGCCAACACCTATACTGGCCGGACCACTCTGGCTGGCGGAACCCTGGAACTCAGTAGCTTGGCGGAAGCGGCCAAACCCAATCCGCTGGGAATGAGCAGTGTGGACCCGACAAATTTGATCCTTTGGGGCGGCAGCACTCTGCGTTTAACCGGGCTGTCCACCACTTATACGGATCGCGGCGCCACCTTTACCAATGGCGTGTGCACGGTTGAAGTCGTCAACGGCAGCACGGATTTTTCCTTGGACGGCTTGCTGACCGGTGATGGCACGTTGCAAAAAACCGGTTCGGGCACATTGAACCTGAACGGCAACAACGCGTATACGGGAGGCACGATTATCAGCGGCGGGACGCTCAATGTCAGCAAACAGTCGTCACTCGGCAGTTCAATCGGATCTTTGACCTTTGCGAACGGCGGCACCCTGGGCGGATCACCCGGGACGTTCACGCGTCCCATTATTTTGCAGAGCGGCGGCGGCGTGTTCAATTTCGGCTCCAGCATTTCGACGCTGATTTCCGGCACGGGCGGCTTCACCTTGACCGGCGGCGGACAGTTGACTATTGGCGGCGTCAATACCTACAGCGGCGGAACGACGATCAGCGATGGCACGATCTGGGTTACCGTTCCAGGGGCTCTTGGCACAGGCAACGTAACCGTGAAAGATGGCGGCTCGCTTGTGATCCGGCCGGGGGGAACTCAGTTTGCGAATAACCTCACTCTTGCGGGCAGTGGAGTGCTTGGTTATTCCGGGGCCATCTTCCTGAGCGGTGCTGATGGCACGTTCGCGGGCTCCGTCACGTTGAGTGCTGACGCCACGATCGGTTGTGCCAATACGTCCGGGCTCGATGTCACCCTGAACGGGCCGGTGAATCTTGGCAGCCGCACCTTGTCCATGTCTCCCGGCATTGTCACCGCCGGGAACTCTGTTAAATGGTCGATCAACGGCGTCATCAGTGGCACGGGCAACCTCATTTGGGACTCCATCAACACCGTTTCGACGCTGACCCTGAGGGGCGCGAACACCTTCACCGGCGAAACCTCCATTCGGGATGTCTGCGCGCTGGTCCTGAGCAATTCGCTGGCGCTGCAAAACAGCACGCTCAACTACACCAACGGCGCGCTGCGTTTCGGGAACGGCCTCACGGCCTTCACGCTGGGTGCGTTGACGGGAAATCGAAATCTGGCGCTGACCAACGCCGGTGGCGCGGCTGTGACGCTGAGCATTGGAAACGACAATCGTAGCACGCTCTACAGCGGCTCCATCTCACAGAGCGGCGGGCTGAACAAGATCGGGACGGGAACCTTGACGCTGTCCGGAACCAATGTTTACGAGGGCGCAACCGTGGTGAGCGGGGGCACCTTGGAGTTAACCGGTGTGCTGACGAACAACAACACCGTGAGTATTTCGGGCGGAGCGACGCTGAAACTTTTCGGTGGCACGCTTGGCGTGGCCGCGACCACCGTGTTAACCAATGGATTGCTGACCGGCAACGGAACGATCCAAGGCTCATTGCAGAACAACGGATTGGTCGTGGTAAATGGTGTGATGACGATCAATGGCAGCGTGACCAACAACGGCACCATTTTCGTGCCGTTCGGCAGCACCCTGATCTTTAACGGTCCGGTGGTGAACAACGGCGTTGTCGACGCGTCCTCCGGCGGCACGGTGATTGTCAACTCCACTTGGACGGGCAATCCCTTGATCTCGGTGCCTCCGGGGGCGAGCTACACCAACACATTTGCAGGCAACTGGTCCGCGGTCGCCTGGCAGCCGACGCAACCGGTTTCCGGCATTCAGACGACCAACGTTTTCAAGAACACCGCGGCGATCAACAGCACGAATGATTTGGGTGCTTTCAATCTGAACCAGTTGCGGTTTGATAATCAGTTGGTGAATCTGCGCGGCAGTGCGCTGCAGTTTGGTGGTGTGGCGCCGTCACTGACCACCGCGCAGAATTACGCGCATAGCATTGCCAATCCGGTGACGCTCAATCAGGACACCGCTTTTGCCATTGCCGCGAATACGACCACCATCAGCGGCGCAGTCGGTGGTGCCGGCGCGTTGGTCAAGTCCGGCGCGGGCGTGCTGGCTTTGACGGCATCCAACAGCTACAGCGGCGGAACGATCCTGGCCGGGGGTGTGTTGGGCATTACGAGCGACGACCATCTCGGCGAATCCGGCAGCCCTGTGACTTTCACCAATGGCGGAACCCTGCGCGTGACTTCGTCGAGCGTGACCCTGGACAATCGAGCCCTGGTCTTGCAGACCGGTGGCGGCGTTATCAGCAATACAACCGCGTTGACGGTAAATGATCCAATCACCGGAACAGGGAGTTTGACCAAGGCTGGTTCCGGTCTGTTGACCCTGAGTGCCAGCAGTTCCTACAGCGGTGGTTCATCGATCAAGCAGGGCGAAATCTATTACGTCAAAAGCGGTGGACTGGGTTCTGGGAACGTGACGCTGTCGAGCGGCGCCCAATTGACGTTGCGCCCGGGTGGAACGTCCTTCTCACCCGATATCACGATCGCTGGCACTGGCACGGGCAGTTCTGGCGCAATCTTCGTGAATGCCGTCTCATGCGGTTTTTACGGTGTGGTGACCTTGAGTGCCAATGCGAGCATCGGATCGGACAACAGCTTGGGTGACGGTTTAACCTTCTATCGAGAACTGGCCCTGGGAGCGAACACGTTGACCTTGGGCCGGGGAATTGCAACCCGACCCTGGCCCATTCTGCTGAAGGGCCCCATCACAGGCACGGGCGGCCTGACAATCAATGCTTCGAGCCTTACGACGGGCTCGCTGACAGTGACGCTGACCAACGACAATTCCTTCTCCGGCACAACCCTATTTTCCGTCAACGCCTCGGCGAGCGGCACCGGAATGGCGACTCTCGAGCTGGCTCATGTTAACGCCCTGAAAAACAGCACGCTCGACACCAGCACCTCATCGGCATTCAAGGAGGTCACGTTCGAGGTCGCGGGCTACAACACCTACAACCTTGGCGGTCTCAAGGGTGCGGACGCTCTTGCGATCGGCGCCAATGTCCTCAATGTCGGTGCGAACGGTGCGGACACCACCTATTCAGGCGTGATCAGCGGCAATGGCGGCGGGCTCATCAAATCCGGCACGGGCATCCTGACGCTCTCCGGCGTCAACACCTTCACCGGCTCAACCATTGTCAGCAACGGCACCCTGCGATTGACGCAGTCGCAATGCTTGTCCTCCAACACAACCGTGTGGATCGAGTCCGGCGCTGTGGCCGATCTGGCTTTCACCGGGACCAACACGATTTACGCACTCTACGTGGATGGACAGCTCCAGCCCGTGGGCGCGTTTGGCAGCGCGCAATTGCCGGGCAAGTTGAGCGGCACCGGCTATTTGCGGACGCTCTGGTCCCTTAGCGGCTACGATGCGTGGGCGGCGCAGATCAACAATGGTCAGACCGCCTATGATCAAAGCTCAACCGGCGACGGTTATCCGAACCTCCTGAAATACGCGACCGGTTCCAGTCCCACGACTAGCGATGACCTCGCTCGCCTAAATGGTATTCTGACCAATGGCATTTTCAATCTGATCTTCCACCGCAACACCAACGCCACCGATGTCACGATCATTGTCGAATCGGCTGCCGGTGTGGGTAACAACGCGGTCTGGACTGGCGTTGCAACGAACAGCGGTGGAGCCTGGAGTGCATCGGGGAGCATCTTCGAAACGGCGGCTGGTTCGCCGGTGACTGTAACTGTTCCGAACGTCCCGGCTGGGACCAATCGGTTTTATCGTCTCCGAGTCACCTCACCGTGATGTCCGGGACTTCAAGAATTTGAAACATATAGATCGAGATCCAGTTGAACTAAAAAATCAATGCTCAATAGACCGTGAACATGAAATCAAATCTTAGCAGGGTGGTGACGATGGTTTTGGGGATGATGTTGAGCGCGCTCGGTCTGGCTTCAGCCCAAAGCTCTACGAATATGCCAGCCGTTCGTATTCTTCCGCTGGGCGACTCCATCACGTTCGGGGATTCCAAGGGCGGTTGGATTCCCGGTGGCTATCGCTGGCCGCTGTATCAGATCCTTTCCAACGCGGGATTCAACATCCAATTCACCGGAACACAGGACAGCAACGCCGCGGTCGGCCAGACCGAAGTGTGGCATGAAGGTCATCCCGGTTGGCGCATTGATGAGATCGACGGAATCATCTCCTCGGTGTTTGCCGCGACCGACGATCCCGATGTGATCCTGCTGTTGATCGGCACGAACGACTACGGTCAGAACTACGATCAGAATAATGCGACAAATCGCCTGGATGCACTCATCAGCAAAATCGTGGCTGCCCGGCCGTTCTGCAAAGTCATCGTGGCAAACCTCACGCCCCGCGAGGAGCCCAACAACACGGAGATTTTGACGACCTTCAATCCGTTTGTTCCGGGGATCGTGGCCAAACACGCGGCACTCGGGCAGCAGGTTTACTTCACCGACATGTACAGCGCTGTGCCCTTTGCCACCGGCATTTCAGGGGATCACGTGCATCCTAACGTGAAGGGTTATTCCATGATGGCGACCAACTGGTTCAACGCGATCACAAATGTGATCGGGCCATTGGGAACAACGAACGCCCCGGCGGTGGCTCGCCTCCAGGTTTCTCCTGGTTTGAGCAACCTGGTGATCACGTTCAGCAAGCCGGTGGATGACAGCGCCACGAATCTCACGAACTTCTCGATTTCCGGTGGCGTAACAGTGCTGGATGCCGTGCTCGATTCCACCAAGCGCGTGCTGACGCTGACGACGAGTCAGCAAGCGGTGAGCACCGCCTACACGCTGACGGTCAACGATGTGGCGGATCGCACCGAAAGTCATACCGTCATTGCGCCGAACACAGCCGTTCCCTTTCGATCGTCCGCTCCCTCATGGATTTTGAACAGTGCGGGGACTTGGAATACGCCAGCCAATTGGGACCTGAACAGTGTTCCCAACGGAACCGGCATCACCGCTTTGGTCACCAACGCCATCACCGCAGCGCAAACCATCACCCTGAACACGAGTGTCACCTTGGGCGAATTACAAATGGGCTCCGCTGCGAATTACGCGTTCACACTCTCGGGTGCCAATTCATTGACATTCAACAATGGCGGCGCCGGAGCCGTTTTTAAAAACCAGAAGACCGGTTCGACGACGATCAATGTGCCGATTGTTCTGGCGGACGCGCTCAAGATTACCAACAGCAGCGATATCACAATCGGGGCCGCCATCAGCCAATCGGGGACGCGCAGCCTTTTAAAGGCGGGTTCGGCGCGGTTGACACTTTCGGCCGCCAGTTCTTACAGCGGCGGCACGAGTCTTAACCAGGGAGATCTCTGGTATGCCAAGGGCGGGGCGTTGGGGACGGGCGACGTGACGGTGACCAGCGGAGGGCAATTAACCTTTCGACCGGGCGGCACATCGCTCGCCCCTGACATCACCATCGCCGGCACAGGAACTGGCAGTTCCGGGGCGCTGTTCGCGTCCGCCGTTTCCACCGTGCTCAGCGGCAAGTTGACGCTAAGCGGCAACGCCACGATTGGCTCTGATAACAGTACAGGTGACGCATTTACGTTTAATGACACTGTGAACTTGGACGACAATATCCTGACCTTGAAGCCGGGAGTCGCGACGCGATCCATCCCGTTCACATTCAATGGCGCCATTATCGGTACCGGTGGACTGACAGTGAATGCCGCAGCGCTCACGACCGGAGCCGTTACGGTCAACCTGGTCAACAGCAATTCGTTTTCCGGCAATACGCGACTGGTGGTCAACAGCGGCGCCACAACCGGCGTGGCGACTTTGGCGCTCAAAAACGTCAATGCGCTGAAGAACAGCACGCTGGACACCGACGTGGCCGACACTCAGAAGCAGGTGACGTTTGCGGTGGCGGGAAATAATACTTACAACCTTGGCGGCCTCAAAGGCTCTGACGATCTGGCCATTGACGCCAATACGATCAGCGTCGGCGCCAACAACGCCGACACGACTTTTGCCGGCTCAATTAGCGGCATGGGCGGTCGTTTGACGAAGGT
>JBQCEJ010000681.1:0-8808 GCA_051960355.1 Verrucomicrobiota bacterium
CACCGCCGCCGCCTGTGCCGAGCGTCTGGAAGGACGAAGAAGCCGGCGACCACGACTCACCAAAACTGTTGCTGCCCAGATGCCGGTAAAAGTAGGTCTGTGAGGACAGCAATCCGCTGAGGGTCGTGGCGGTGGCGCCGACCCCGCGTTCTCCGAGGCTCACGACACCGGCCCAATTACCCTTCACCATCCCGCCATCGTTTGTCCCCCAATGAAGATAAACGCTCGTAGGCGCCGCCCCGGTCGAAATCACCGAGCCGTTCACCGTCGCAGCGTTGGTGGTGATGCCGGTCGCGGGAGTGTTGGAAACCACGGGCAAGGGGTTGAGCGTCGTGAAGGTCATGGCGGGCGAAGCCCATGATTCCCCGACCGCGTTGCTGGCATAGTAACGGTAATTGTAGGTGGTGTTGAACGACAAACCAGTCGCCGCAAACGACAGCGGGCCCACGCCCGACTCACCAAACGACTGGACGGAGGCCCAACTCCCCTTGTTGGTTCCTGCGTCCGAGGTGCCCCAATACAGCCACACCGCCGTCGGTGCGGCGCCAGTTGAGACGAGGTTGCCGTTGAAATTCGCGTTTGAAAGCGTGATGCCAGAAGCTGCGGTATTCTGCACCAACGGTTCGCCGGAGAGCGTGGTGAAACTCGCGGTGCTGCCAGCCCACGCCTGGCTGGTGGCGTTGGAGGCGAACGCGCGATAGTAATACGTCGTGCCCAGCGCCAGCCCGGTGACATTCGTTGAGAATACGCCAAGCCCGCGCGGGCCGATGGAGATGGAGTTCGCCCAGCCCGCTGCATTCGTTGCGCCATCGGCTGTTCCCCAGAAGAACCAGGTGACGGTCGGTATGTCGTTGGTTGAAGTCAGATTTCCGTTCAGCGTGGCCGAGGACATCGTGACCAGAGTGGCGCCTGACCCGTTGGAAACTTGCAGTCCGGGAGCGAGCGGCGGCGTGAAGATGGTTTTGGTGTAAATCGTGTTCCAGGTGTTGTTCGGGCTGCGTTCGACTGCAACAAGGCTGTTGGTCGTGACGCGGACCGCCATGAAATTGCCGGTGGATTTTCCGAGTGTGCCGTCAGTGTAGGTGTCGAATTCGTTCCACTTGGTGAAAGTGATGGCATGGTTGTGGCCGTTGATGAACGCCGCGATATTGTAATTCGTCACCACGCTGTAAAGATTCGCCCGTTGCGTGGGACTCCACCAACCCGCGCCAAAGCTCTCGAAACCGTAATGGTGATAGATGATCACGGGACGACCGCTACTGCCGACGTTGCGCGCCAGATCGTCAGCAAGGAATTGCATGGCCAGTTGGGGATTGACTCCGGGGAAACCCACTTCCGCGGCGTCACCGGGGAACAAATTGAGGCAGACCACATGCAGGAAATCCCAATCCCACGAGTAATGATAGCCGTTGGCCGAAATATTCGTCGGAAGAACACCGGTGCGCGAAAGATTGCGCGCCTTGATGCTGCTGGCGACAACACCGTTGCCGCCGTCATGATTACCGTAGCCTTCGTAAAGCGGATACGACAGTAACCGCTCGCCGTTCAACCCCCAGTCGTTCGTGAAGTTAATCCACTGGGCGGCGCTGCCACCTTCCGTAATGTCGCCGACGACGAGGACGCCGCGGGGAATTCCCACCACCCCACCGGCGGAGGGGGGGAAATTCTGGCCCGGCAAACTGTTCATGCGGTCCAGCGCGCCACGCGAAACGGTGTCGGTGTCCGGCACTTGTTGCGTGTAGCCGTAGTGCGGGTCAGAACCGACGAAGAACCAGACTTCACCAAAGGTTGGCGCGCCCACCGTCGTGAACGAAAAGGAATTCGTCGCCCATGCCGCGCCGGCGGCATTGGTGGCGTAGGCCCGGTAGTAGTAGCGCGTGCCGGGCGACAGATTGCTGATGACAGTAGATTGGGAACTGACGCCGAGGTTCGCCACGTTCTGCCAGTTAGCGGCAACCGCACCGCCGTCATTTGTGCCCCAATAGATGCTGCTACTGACGTCCAGTCCGTTGCTCTGGGTGACGGTGGATCGGAGCGTCGTCTGATTTGTGCGCACGTAAGGCAGCTCGTTCTGAACGGTCGGCGGTCCGATGACGACAGACTTGCTCGACCACTTCACGCCGAAGACATTGCTCAACATACAGCGGTAGTAAACGACCTGACCAGCGGCGTAGCCTGAGATATTTGCGGAAATCGGGCCGGGGGTTCGCACGCCCAACGGAACGGCATTGGCCCACACGCCTGCTCCCCGCCCTCCGTCGGTAGTGCCCCAATAGAACCAGACCTCCGTCGGCGTGGCGCCAATGGAGACCAACTGGCCGTTGATGGTGGCACTGGCGGCGGTGACATTGGAGGGTGGCAGGTTGTTAATGGCGCCAGGACTGGGCGCGCCATTGGTGACTACGAGCCGCCCGCCGCCCGATCTAAAGTCGTCGAGCAACTCCGTCGCGCCGCTACCGGTCGCGCCATACGTGCCAACGGGCTGCTGCACACCATCAATGTAGAGCGAGAAGATGGTTTCGACCATGTTGTTGGAAAGAACCATTTGCGCGTAATTCGTCTGGTTCACCGTTTCCAGATAAAGCGATGCGCTGTCGGCGATGTAGTTATCCGTCGTGCCGCGGTCGGCGAGAATCAACTTGGCGTAACCATTGAGTTCCACGTTCCCCGTGCCGAACGCGCCGTTCTTGCGCGGTTGAAACAGCCAGCCGGTTGTTGAATGACCTTGCAACCGCGTGCCGCCGGAATAGGTGTTCAACGCGGCGCTGTCCTGAACGCCCAGATAGAGGGTGTGTGTGCTGGTGCCATTCCAGTCGAGCGTAAGTTTGCCTGGACCGCTAATGACGCCGTTGATGCGCACCGGCTCGCTCGCGCCGATCGTCGTGGTGTTGGAAATGGTCAGATTGTTGTTGAGAACCATGTCCACGTCCAACCAACACCAATAAGGGGTATAGAAGCTCCATTGCGACGCTGCTCCGTTATTGTCCACGATGAACTTGCCCGCGGGAGCGCCCGGATAGAGCTCCAGCACATTCCCGATCCAGGAAAAGTTGCCGATGGTGATGTCTTGATTGAGGTAAAGCGCCACGTCCCCACCGACATTGCCTGGCGTTACGGCGACATCGCCGACGGCATTTGGAAAGGCTGCGGGACCGCCCGTCCATGAGACCACGGAATTCCAGGCATTGCTCTTGGACGGGTTCACGGTGCTGGCGTGTGTCTTGCCGGCGTAGGTGTAAGTGCCCGCGACCGAGTCGAGCGCCACCAGAACGCAGATGAAAACGCCTAAAGAGGTAAATGCCGCGGTGGCGCGGCCCGATGTAGTCAAGGGCTTGGATGGAGGATTCATGATCTGATGAAGTTGTTCAGGGCACGTGGGAGTCTTTTTTGTTTAACGAAGAATCGGTGGCGCGGTCTGAAGGCGCATGCCCTGAGCTATCCGAATGACCGTGGGCGTCATCACCCGGCGCCAACTCAGGCGTGTTCGCCTCCGAAGGACGGGCGACATATTTTCCATCGGAAGCCTCCAGACGGTCGTAAAGCGGATTCAACAGCACATCCTGAGGCTGCTTCTCCTGCCAACCGGTGACGAAAAGGAATTGGCGGTGGAAGCCCACCATCTTTCGGACGATCACCGAATGAATCAGGATGTTCGTCGCTGGCGGCAGGTTGAAGGAGAGGTCGAAATAAACGTCATTTTTAACATCCACGACCGCCCGGCACGTCCGCAAAGCGACGGGCTTTCCGTCGGCTGTCACCTTCCACAAGTTCGGCGCCAGTGCGTCGAGGTGGCGTTGTCGCAGCGTGAATTCCTCCGGCGAAACGACGCCGTCGCCATTTTGATCCATCGGCAGGATTTTTCGGATTTCATCCTCGGCGAAGACGAGGTGGGCGGCGAGTTCTCCCGGCGAAATTTGCACCTCGCCTGTGCTGATGTTGTGGCCATGTCCCAGCGCAGAAGACCCGAAAACGAGAAATGCGAGCAAACCCAGCGGCAGAAGCCAGATGCGCGGAACGGACAAGATCGTGTACACGTTGCGCGGCATCGGAATCAGAAAAGGTTGCGTGAATCGCCGTTCCCTCCGGTCACATTCCCAAAACGAAGGCGCGCCTCCCCCACTGGCTGCAAGATCCATCAGAAGAAGCTCGACCATACGTCACGTTTTCGTTTGATGCCGATTTACGGCACATAGCGGATGCGGAAGAAGTCGTTCGTGGGATACAATGACATTTGATTGGTGAACCGGATAAACCCGTTGCTGGGGGCAACTTTGGTCTGCACCTCGGTCCAGTTGATTGGAGAGGTGAGATTCGTTGCCCAATCCAGCGCGTAGTTGGTGCCCGCGATGCCTGCATACGTCAGATAGGCAAAGGTGTCATCACCCGTGGCGGAAATGACCCCCATTGCAGGAGACATGCGGATGGTGATGCTGTTGGTCGCGAAGCCGCCGTAACCGTCGCTCACGATGTAATTGAAAAGGGTCTCGCTGCCCGCGCTGCCGTTCGTGTCGGTGTAGGTGATGCCATCACTGGAACCGGTAACGCTGGCCGTGCCAAACTCCAGCGCGTTGGTGTCGCCAAGCGAGACAACAAGCGGGTCACCATCGGGATCGATGGCGAGAGATTGGTCGCCGCTGCTGACCGGGATGGTGATGCTTTCGCCCGGAGCCACTTCACACGTCGTGGCATTGGCCACTGGGATCGTGTTGGTAAGAGTGATGGTGATGGAATCGCTCGCAGCGCCACAGGGGGCGCCAGGGTCATCCGTGGTCAAGGATAACGTCACAGTGCCAGCAATTTTTTCGGGCATGGACGGCGTGTAACTGGCGTTCAGCGTGTTGGTGTCCGGGCTGAATGAACCGCCGCCGCCACTCCAATAAGCAGAGGAGGCGCTGCCGCTAAATGAACCGGCCAGCATCACGGTGTTGGTGTGGTTGACGGACTGGTCCGGTCCCGCCCTGGCCAGTGCGGGGAAGACGCACCCCGCCGCGGCCTCGATCTGGAATCCCGCCACACCGGAGGCATTGTTCCCCCCCACATAGACCACACTCATGGATTGGACGCTCCCGGTCAGGTTCGAAAAAACCACGTAGTTGTTGTTCTGGCTAAACCCAAAGGTCGCCACTTCGGCAGGAGTGTTGGTTTGCCAGAGGGTATTCGTCACCGTACCAATGGTGTAACGCACGACATTGCTCCCGACGCTGCCCAAGAACCCGCTGAAATACACATACAGGTTGTAACTGTTGGTATAAGGAATGTTCGTGAACGTGACCGTCCCGCCCCCGTTCAAAGCCCAGGTGCTTAACATGTCCACGTTTCGGTTTGTGGAGTTGGAATTGAACGTATTATTCCCGTTGTTCGAGAGCAGCGCGTTGAAGGGGCCGACAGGCAGGCCACTGTTATCTTTGAAAACCTGGATCGGGGCCGCAAAGCTGCCCAAGCCGGCGAATGAGATGTTGTTCCAATTCGTCGCCGGTATGGCACCCACACTGTTCGTTGCCGCCATGGCTTGCGAGCTGCTTGAAGGCATATAGTAATTGACGCTGATGGTTCCCTCTGCCGGCGAAGCGGCTGGCGCTACGAACAGGGCCAAAATGGTGTGATTGCTCGCAACACTGCTGAAGGAATAAGTCGTGATGCCACCCTGCGCCACACCGTCCACCACCACGTTGTAAACGGAGTAGCCGGCATCAGCCGTGATTGTGTAGGTCTGGTCGTTCCCATTGGTCACGGTGATTGTGCCGCTGGGTGAAATCGAGCCTCCCGTGCCGGCTGAGGCAGTGATCGTGTGAATCGCCACGAACGAGGCCGCGATCGAGTGGGAGGCCGTTACATTATCAAAGGTGTAGCTGCCGCTGGCGACGGCCGCGGGATTGTTGACGCCATCCACCAGCACCTGATCAATCAAGTAACCGGGGTTTGTCGTGATGGTAAACGTGATATCACTGCCAATGACCACGTTGGTCGTGCCGCTCGGGGAAATGCCGCCTCCTGCACCGGCAGACGCGGCAATCTCAAAGATCTGCGTGAAGGTGGCGGCGATGGTGTGGGTGGTCGTCACATTCACAAACGTGTAGCTGCCGCTGGTGGCAGCGAGGGGATTATTGATGCCATCCACCAACACCTCGTTGATGATATATCCGGAGTCTGGTGTGATGGTAAATGTGAGGCTATTCCCCTGTGTCACATTGGTCTCGCTCCCCGGAGAAATCGTGCCGCCCGTGCCGGCCGAAGGAGTGATTGTGTAAGTCGGCAATGTTTCAGTCGTCCATTTCGCATACAACGTCACATTGCCGTCGGACATGGAGATGCTTGAGGCGGGTGCGTAGTCGGTTCCAGTCCCATCCGCTGCCGTGTTCCAGCCGTTGAAAGAATAACCTGACCGCGTCATGCTGCCGACGCCAGACACGGTCGCGAACTGATACTGCGCGTAAGCCGTCCCGTCGCTCGGCGCGGTATCGCCCCCATTGGCGTCATAGGTCACTGTCGCCGTCCACTTTGCATAGAGGGTCACGTCGCCACCTGACATGGGAATGCTTCCGCTCCCCGGCGTATAAGAGGTCCCGCTCCCATTGGCCGCCGTATTCCAACCGGCGAAGGTGTAACCGGTGCGCGCCAAACTGCCCGAGTTGGCCGCTGGCGTGGCCGTCTCAAATTGCCCGTAAACAGTAGAATCGGTCGGCTCTGTGCCGGAGGTCGCGCTATTTGCGTTGTAGGTCACTGTGTAAGTCGCAGGAGTGAATGCCACCCCGCGGAAAGAAGTGTTTGCCGGAGCGCTGGAAACGATTGTGGTCACAGGCGTCCCGGTAAAGTCCCCAGTGCCGGTCGTATCGGTCAAGGTTTGTATTTTTGATGGGCTGGAAATGAATAGATTGACGTTTCCACCGGATACTTTGGCCGTGATCATGCCACTCGAGGTCGTCGTTACGGAGCCTTTGGCGGTCCAAGTTCCGGCTACCAAGGCATACTTGAGCAAACTACTGGCCGCCTGAATGTAAATCACATTGATCATGCTGCCGCCACTGGTATCAACAACCGCCACCCCAGTCTGATTGCCAGGGGCATAAGTGATGAGCGTAGTGGGAATCGTTGATGACGTGGGCAGCCCTGCGTATTTTTTTAACGTCGTGCCTTCCATCTGATACAGATCCCCGGCCCCAATCGTGATGGCGCGAATAGCACTCGCACTGTTGTATACTACTGCGGAAGTGGTATTGCCCAAGGCTGCTGTGTATCCCAGTCCAGGGCGACTGCCACCACAGTGGTAAATACCTGAGCCCGCAAAAATGGCCTGCCGTATGGAAAAGCCCGAGTAAATTTCCACATTGCCGCCGACGCCAGTGCCGTTCAACGAGGTGCTGGTATCAATGTTGCCGTTCCAATCAATGCGTCCAACCACCCGGTCAACATCGCCGCCCCCGCCATTATTCGATGTTGCCGCAATGCCCCCCGTGCCGGGTGCGGCGTTATAACCAGCACAGGCTAAGTACTTTCCATCCATTGAGAGGTGAAGCTGGCCTGAGAAGCCCTCACTACTGATTGTTAGCGCCCGGTTGCCGCTGCTCGCCGGAATCGTCGGCAGGGCAATGGTCTGCACTACTGTTCCCGAGGTCGTGTATTCGACTAAATTGACTGCCGAGGCAGCCGCACTCGGCGCCGTTACACCATCGCCCACTCGGAAAACGACAATGTTGCCCGGAGTAAACGCCGTCGCGTGGGCTGCGGCGGGCAGGAGGACCGCCAGCAGCACCACCAGCAGCCCACTGGCCCGAGTGTTGAAAGGATTATTCCAATTGCGATTGGATGGGGTGGCGTTCATGCTTTTCTCTCCAAGGTTGGTTTGTTCGCGTGAAGGTTTTACTACCGAAGGCAAGGCATATACTACCTCGGCATTGCCAATTACATATGCGGATTTAACACCGCTAGCCCTCATTGCCATCCGGAATACCCAGTTGATCGGAATGCAGTTGGAATGCCGGGCGCGGCGCATTGTTCGTCTGAGACCAAACTGCGCAGAAGCTTTTTGCACCGTTTCCGCACCATTTCTGCACCGGTCTGTTTTTTGTTCCGGCGATTAACCGCTGTACTCCACGGCTTGCAATTTCCCGCTATAACTCCTTGGCAGGCAAGGGCTCGAAGCTCGCCACAACAGGTCGTGACGCCGGCAACCAGCCCTGTTCAGAAAACAGTTCCGTCTGCCCGGCTTCGTTAAGGCGGGCGGGAATGCCAACGGAGCGCAGGGCGGCGACGTAAATCTTTTCGAAGCCGGCCGCATCGGTCCGCTCGCTTTCCCAAATGGCACGGATGCCATGATATTCCAACGAGCCCGGAACCACCGTGACCCGCTCGCGCAGAAAGCGCACCACAATTTGCGCGGCGGCAGCGGGATCGCCTTCGCGGCGGATGCGGGGGTAGAAATTCTCCCACAGCGGGCGGCGCCAATTTGAATCAGTGGATGGAACATGGTGGATGGTTGATGGTTCAATCAGTGGCGAAAGAACAAACTCGCGATACAAACCAGGGGCAATCTTCCAATTCACCAATTGCCCATTGTAATGGCCCAGTTCCAAATGCTCCAGCAGATCGCCGATCGTAATGCCCTCCGTTCCCTTCGTTTCCTTCTGTAACGTTTGAACCAGCCAATCAAAATCATCCTTTAACTTCCGCGGAATCAACCAGCTTCGCGTCAGCTTCAACCGCGATTCCGTGGCTTTCAATCGTGGCAAGCCCAGATGCATCGCGGTGTCGGCAAAAGCACCCAGACCCAAAATCCAGGCAAGACACAAAACCAGGATCCCAAATCGCCCA
>JBQCEJ010000682.1:0-5392 GCA_051960355.1 Verrucomicrobiota bacterium
TTCTTCACCACCAAGGAACCCGGCAAAGGCACCGGACTCGGACTCGCCACGGTTTATGGCATCGTGCAACAGCACCACGGCTGGATCGATGTGGCCAGCGAGATTGGCACGGGAACGACCTTTCGCATTTACCTGCCAGCCGTTGAAGGTCCGCATCCTGAGCAATCCACGGATTCCAACAGCACCCCGCTGCCGAGCGGAACCGAAACCGTGCTGGTGGTGGAAGACGATTCATCCCTGCGGAGCCTCGCCGTCAACGTGCTTGAGCGCTGCGGCTACAAAGTGCTTGCGGCTGGCTCCGGAGTCATCGGCCTCGAAGTCTGGCGTGATCACCGCGATCAGATTCAACTTCTGCTCACGGATTTGGTAATGCCCGATGGAGTTACCGGTCACGAACTCGCCCGGCGGCTGAAGAGTGAAAAGCCGGAACTGAAAGTCATTTACACCAGCGGTTACAGCGCGGAATTCGCGAATGAAAAGGCATCGCTGATCGTGGGCGCCAATTTTCTTCCCAAGCCCTATCGTCCCCGCGATCTCGCGCAGATCATCCGCGATTGCCTGGATCTGCCGTCCTGATGAAACGGTTTCATGCTGGCCCAAGTGTTGAGGGTCAGCCTTGAATCTTCTGCGTTCCGCAAGTTCCACTCTTCGTCCTCATCGTGAGTGGAACGTTTCACCCGTTTGGGTGATCGGACAACGCCCGGTAATGCAGCTACATTTGGAAGCCTTTGAGCATCGCAAGTCTCGGCGGCAACCATATTAATGTTCACCATCAAGCACATCATCATCGAGGCGGGACTGCTGGCCACCGCGCTAACAATTGCGATTGGTCAACCGGCTGCGGCAGGCGTCGTCACTTCGACAAACGGTACCGGGAACCACACCCGCCTTCCGGTGATTCTGCAGGCAACGGATTTCGGCGTAGAAGCCGATGGCACCCAGGACGACGGCCCCGCCATTCAACGCCTGATCGAAGCGGCGGCGAAACTCTCGGATCCCGTGACGCTTCGATTTCCTTCCGGCAAGATCATCGCTGTGCGTACCGCGCCCGAACGCTACGTGTTTCAGATAGCCGCGCAGACCAACCTGACCATTGATGGCGGCGGGTGCGAATTTCGCCTTGGGCCGGACGTGCGGTTCCTTCACCTGACCCGCAGCCAGAATGTCACGGTCCGTGCGGCAAAAATTGATTTCACTCCCCTGCCCTTTGCCGACGGCGAAGTGCTGGCGTTAAATCCGAAAACCCGTGAACTGGATGTGCGTCTGTTTAGTCCCGAGCGGGCCGCGGAGCTCGGCGGACCGACCCATCAGGACGGTGAGCAGGATTTCTTTGGCATGCTCTGGAAACCCGGCCCGTATGAACTCTTGAGCCAGCACCTTTACGTCGCTTCCGTGCGCTCAATTCCTGGCAGCGACTCACAAGGACTCGTGCGCGTTCAAGTGCCGCCCGGCCATCCATTCCCAGACACAAATGAATTTCGCGGGAGCCGCGGCTGGAAAATCAGCCTGCCGGTTCCCGGAATTGCCCACCGGCGCGGACCGGGCGCAAACGTCGTGATTGATGGGAATGACAATGTCAGGCTTGAGGATATTGAAACCTGGAGTGCGCCCTGGTTTGCGTTCTGGATTGGCCGCAACACGGGCCGGCTGGAATTTCAGCACGTCAACATTCGGCCAAAACCGGGAACCACGCGGCTGACGTCTTCCTGGCGTGACGGTTTTCACGTCAAAGGCAACCGCTCCGAGATGCTCTTTGACGGCTGCGTCCTGATCGGAATGAATGACGACGCATTCAACGTTTCAACTCATTGCTCCCGCATCACGGCCACAACCTCACCGACTCAGATCGTCGTGCTACAGCACTATCCATTGAATTATATTCCGTTCCAGCCTGGCGGCATCCTGCGCGTGATGGATCCAAGCGGGAGTGAAGTGCTCGGGGAATCGCCGATCATCGCCGTGACCGGAGGAATCGAACCGGGCAGTGAGAAGCGGGCCCGACCGGTGGAACTCACGCTCGCCCGGCCGATTCAGGGAATGGTTCCGAAGGCGATTGCGTGGGAAGTCACCAGCGCCAATCCGCACACGGTTCTGCGCGATTGTGTGATCCGGAACAGTTGCCGGTTCCAAACACGAGTGGAACTCGAGCACTGCGATGTGACGGCGTTTTCGTGGTTTTACGGCGCAACAATTGAAGGTCCCGGCCCCGATCAAGTCGTCATTCGCGACTCCATTCTGCGACGCGGCCGTGGCAACCAGAAAAACGCAGCACAATTTTCAGGCTGGGCCGAGCGGCACGCGGCTGCCGCGGCCAACGCTCGGCTGCCGTTGCAGTCGGTAACACTTGAGCACAACGAATTTTACGGCGATGTGACGGTTCGCGATTCTCAAAAGCTCGTGTTGGAGGGCAACACGTTTCACGAGGGTCATCTCGCAATTGAGCGATGCCGGGAAATCATTCGGAAATAGTGCCGCGCCTGGCGCGTCTGTTATTTCAGCCGCCCCACCAACCGCCAGCGCCCGGGTTGCGCTTTAAATTGGACAAACCTGTCATTCGCCGACTGGAACGTGAGTCCGGGAACGTTCTCAACTTTGTCGGCTTGCTGACTCGTCCAGACCGTCACGCCATTGGCAGTTATTTTTTCAAACTGTTTCCCCGCAGGCTGTGGAATGCCGAGAGTCGCTGTGGCCTTATCAGGCGTTTCAACAAGCATCTGCACTTGCCGATCGTTTTGGCTGAATTCCAGTTTGATAAGACCTCTCGGCGTCGGCACGACCGAGCGAATGGACTTCAATGTCCCGGGCTGTGGCAGCACGTGAAACTTCGCGAAAGCCGGCTGCTCGGGTGCAATCCCCGCGGCGTATTGGGACAGCGCAGTCAAAGCCCCACCGCTCCACGCATGATTGTAGGTGCCGCCGCCGTAACCCTCCGCACCCAGACCCCAGCCTTCCCACAGCGTCGTGAGTTCGCTTTCAATCTGATCCTTCCAGCGGTCTTTCATCCGCGCGGCGGCATCGCCCGATGCGTTCATCAGGTAAAGCGCTTCCAAAACATATTTCTCCATGTATGGACTGGCGTTGTGATGTTGGGCGAGTACCTGGCGCAAGTCGGGATACATATCGGGCTTTGCCAGGCCAGCCACAACGGCCATCGCATTGGCGCGATCATCGGTGTCGCCCGTGTATTCGGCAGACCGATATTCCCGGCCGTTCCAGAATGACGCATTGAAGCGGTGCTCGATGGCGGCTTTGCGTCGTTCCCATTCGGGAATGTCGGTCGTTGCGCCGCAGACTTGCGCCATACCGATTGCGCCTTTCAAAGCCAGATAGTACCAGGTGCTGTCCAGGATCTTGGCGTCGATGTTCTTACCCCAATCTGACCAGTCCCAATCGCCCTTGCGATGAATGACCAGACCGTCAGCGTCCTGTTCCCATATCTTGAGATATTCCCGAACGTGCGGATACGCGACCTCGATCGTATCGCGGTCACCGCTGTAGAGGTAATAGGTCCAGAAACCATAGAACCCAACACTGGCGAGCATTTGGACCGGCAGTTCCGTGTTCCACGTGCCGTCCCGCGCATCGCGTCTGGCATTCGGTTGCGGGACGCCTGCTGGCACTGGTGAATAGAGCGTATGATCCGCGCGTTGCCAGCGGGCCAGTTCACGAATCCCTTTGCGCGCCAGCAACGGGCCACGTTCGGCGTCCAACACGTAAAACGCTTCGCCTAATTCATTCACCTCATCACCCCACCACTGCGCGCGTTCCCGATCCGGACAATCCATGTAGTTGTCACGCATGGTGACGTACAGGGTGCGCCGCGCCTTTTCCCAAAGCGTGTTCAAGGCCGCGTCGTCGCAGTGGAATTCACCAATGAAATCAGCATTGTAACCGGTTTCGCGATATTTGACTGAGCGGAATTTCACCTTCGCCGACGTGAGATAACGCACGTTGTGCCCGTTCATCCAGCCCAGCGATTCAAACTGCTGGCGACCCTCGCGGGTGATGTAAACAGAACGGACATTCGGAGCGCTGCCGCCCTGATAATTGTCGGTCTGAATTTCAACTCGCTCGCCGGCTGGCGCGTCAATTTCCAACCACGGCGTGATCTGCGCGTTGTAAGGCAGCTTCGCCACGAGCAACTGCCGACCATCCTTGGCTTGGGATCGAGCCACGTCATCATAAGAACGCAGGCCGTGATCTTTCCACAGAGGGATCGGGCGCAATTCCAGCCGGTTCCAAGGCGCAACGGGAGGCGTTCCAAAGGTCGCGGGCGAAGACCACTGGCGATCATCGAAGTTCGGTTGCGTCCATTCTGGGATATCCTTGCGCGCATCAAAGACGATGTTGAATTCCGGCAGGCGATAATTGGGAAACGGCGGCCCTGTTTCACCGTAAGCCGGATGCACGATCATTTTCCAACTGGCGTCACTCACACAGGCATTTCCGTTCGCCTCCGCCTCAAAGAGCAGTCCCGCCCGACCGCTGTCGTTATGCGAAAATCCATCCTTGCCCCAATGCCACACGAGAACGGCAATGGCGTTGTCTCCGCGCTTCAACTCGGCGCCGAGTTCAACGTCATCGTAGTAGGTGTCCTGCGGCGTAGGGCCGCGTTTCAGGCCGCCTTCGAAAACCACCTGCCGGCCATTGATCCAGAGCCAGTACTTGGAATCAACCGCGATTCGCGCACGAAAGGATTTCGGTTTGGCATCGAGGTGGAAGGTCTTGCGAAAGCAAATCCAGGTGTTGCTGCTCGACTGCGCCGGACCAATCCACTGCGCTTTCCAAGCCGCGTCGTTTTCCTGCGCGACGCAATGATCCGTCACAAATGCGCCGCAGACCGCGATGACCGCCAACCACCATTGAGAGACTGTTTTCATTGATTTTTCTGCACACGGAAGTTCACCAGATTTACGATGCACCCGATTTTTTTTCGCGAGCCGCTGCGCCGACCGGAGCCTGAGCCGCATTTTCAGCCGCTGATCGGAAGAGCATTTGCACTTTGTAGCGCGGCTCTGCCCGGACCCGTGGATCAAGCAAATGATAAATCGGACTGAAGCTGGTTGCCAAGCCATCGACCCGGAACGTGTGGTCGGCGAGCATCCGAATCTTTGAAGATCCGGGCAAGTCCGGAGCGGACGCGGGCTCAGTGCCCAAGAGCAACGGCCCATAATACAGTTTCTGCCACCCAGCCGTGCTGGCGGCGCATTCGATCGGGAGCACGCCGGAGTTGAGTTGAAATTCGCATACCAGGACATCCCCTGCGCGTAGCGGTTCGGAGACACAGATGAATCCATTTTGCGGCGAAGTCTTGAGGATACGCCCGTTGAGTTTTACCACCTGATGCGAAATCCAGCTCGGCGCAAAAATCCGAACGAGCGGAGAAAAGGAA
>JBQCEJ010000683.1:0-10131 GCA_051960355.1 Verrucomicrobiota bacterium
CTTTGATTGAGCCGAATTGCTCGATTACCAGCAGCGCGACGAAACCGCTGGAGGGAGAGGAGTTCACCCTGACCGTCAGTTCACTGAACGGCGGTCCCAGCACGGCCACCGCCTGCAAAATCGCCGTCACATTACCGGGCAAACTCACCCTCGTTTCTCACAATGGAGGAACAGCCTTCGATCCCAGCTCCAAAATCTGGGACGTGCCGGATATGGCAGATGGAGTGAAACGCAGCCTGGTGCTGACTGTGCGCGCCAATTCTGGTTCGGCCGGCAGTTCTCTTTCACCCAGCGCCAAGATCAGCACGGTCGGTTCCGGATTTGTTGACTTCAATTTTTACAACAATGAGGACTCCGTCACCGTCACCCCTGCATCCATCCCGCTCGATGATCTGGTGCTGCATTACCGACTCGACGAGACTTCCGGCCAGACGGCGCAGGATGCAGCGGACCTCGAAGGCGGCGCTCAGAACGCCACGACGGGAAATGCGACTCCGCAATGGCAAGCCAATGGCGGCATCATCGGCGGTGCGCTCCGCTTCACCCCCGCCAGCCAGACAAGTGTATCGCAGGCGTTCACTTACAATTCCTCGGGCTCAATTCTCGCCGGCTATCCGTTCACGATCGCCCTCTGGATGCGCGCTGATCCCGGCAATTGGAATCAGATCTGCGCGTTTCTCGGCGATCCGTCGGTGGACACGAGCTATTACGAACTGTCACTGTCCACTGCCGTCGCCAATGCGGTCGCGCGCAACACGAGCAAAACCGCCGCGACCTCGCCTGCAGCCTTTCCCGTTGCGGATGGCTTGTGGCATCACCTGGCGGGCGTCTACACCGCGAATCGCCGAACGCTGTATCTGGACGGCATTGCGGTCGCAACGAACAGTGCGACGGTGAATTTTGTCACCAACAACAAACGCTTTGCATTGGGCGCACTGATGCGCAGCAGTCCGACGGATGCGTTCGTGGGCGATCTGGACGATGTGGGGCTTTGGAATGTTGCGGTGTCGCCGGAGCGGTTGGCGCTGATTCATGCTTTGGGACGCTACTCGGGAGCTGATCTTGCGGATTCGGCGATCGACACTTTGCTCTCGGTTTACACGGCGCACAGTGGTTTCGCGTCGGTGGGCGGCGTGGTCTGGGTTCCGGCAGCCGGCTTGAGCGGGCTGGCCGGGAACAGTGGAGTTACGAACGGCCAGCCATTTCTCGTCATCAATAGCATTGGTGAGGGATTCATTGGATTGACGCGACCGCAATTGAATCTGACGCAATCCTCTGAGGGCATCGTGACGCTCTCGTGGCATTCCGGTTTTGCCGATTGGATTCTGGAGGAATCCAGCGACCTTGCCCCGGACGACTGGAGCGAGAGTGCCGAAGCGGTGGAAGACGACGGATTAACGCGGTCCGTCTCGTATTCACTGCCGGATCTCGACAGCCGTTTCTTTCGTTTGAAGTCACCCTGACCTTGCGCGTTTAATCAGAATGCGAGTCTCTATCCATTCATTCTTTGCCGCGCCCGGGCCGATGTTTATGAAACAAATCCGCCGTCACCTGATGCTCGCTTGGCTTGCTGCTGTGATGGCTTGCGGAACGGGCTTTGCCGCTGAACCCAAACCCAACGTCATCCTCATCATGGCTGACGATCTGGGTTCCGTGGATCTCGGTTGCTACGGTTCAAAAGATTTGGTCACGCCCGCCATGGATTCCCTGGCGGCGCGCGGCTTGCGATTCACTCAGTTTTACGCGGGCGCACCGATCTGCTCAGCTTCTCGCGCTTGCCTGCTGACCGGACGCTATCCATTGCATGCCGGTTTGACGGCCAACGCGAGTTCGCAGCGCGGTGGCAAGGCGGCCTTGCCAGCGGCACAAGTGACGCTGGCGGAAATGTTCAAAGCGGCGGGCTATGCGACAGCGCAGATTGGCAAGTGGCATCTGGGCTACACCGAAGAGACTTTACCCAATGCGCAGGGCTTTGATTATTCCTTTGGCCACATGGGCGGTTGTATCGACAACTACACGCACATGTTTTCCTGGAAAGGCCCCGTCGTTCATGATCTTCATCGCAATGGCAAGGAAGTGTTTTACGACGGAGAATATTTTCCCGACCTGATGTTGCGCGAGGCGAGCGGTTTCCTGGAGCGACGATCGCGCGATCAACCGTTCTTTCTTTATTACGCCGTCAACACGCCGCATTACCCGTATCAGGGTGAAGCCAAATGGCTCGAGCATTTCAAGGACATGCCTGAGCCGCGCCGATTCTACGCCGCCTGGCTCGCCAGTCAGGACGAACGCATTGGCCAATTGCTCGCAAAAGTCGATGCGCTCGGTCTGCGGGAGCGCACGATCATCGTTTTCCAAAGCGACAACGGTCATTCTACCGAAGATCGCGCTTACTATGGCGGCGGCAGTGCTGGGCCTTATCGCGGCGCGAAGTTCAGTCTGTTCGAAGGCGGCATTCGCATGCCGGCGATGATTTCCTGGCCGGGCCAATTGCCGCAGGGCGAAGTGCGCGGGCAGTTTGCACATGCGGCGGACTGGATGCCGACGCTGGCTGAGCTTTGCGGTGTCTCGCTGCTGGAAACAAATATCGATGGCTACAGTCTCGTTCCCGTTCTGCGCTCCGCGGAGGCCCAAAGCCCAAGGAACATCGCGCAGTGGCAGGAGAGCCCCGGTCCGCATTCCCAGTGGGCTGTGCGCGAGGGTAATTGGAAACTTCTGGGCCATCCGCGGGACACGTCCGATGGCAAACACACGGTAACCGTGGCGCCGCTGTTCCTGGCGAACCTCGCCGAAGATCCCGGTGAGAAGACGAATGTCGCCGATCAACATGCAGACGTGGTGCAGCGACTGAAACAGCTTCACAACGACTGGTTCAAGCAAACGAAGTCGGGTTCAGCTCCTCAGCGCAGCGACGAAGATCCCGCTTTATGAAAGTGATGAAAGTCATTCAGGGCATCTTTGCTCTCGCGTTATCCGTCAGCTTTGCCAGCGCTGCGGATTCAAAGCTGAATGTGCTGTTGATCATCGCCGACGATCTGCGCGATACCGAGGGTTGTTACGGGAACGCCGCGGTCAAGACTCCCAATATCGATCGCCTGGCCGCGCGCGGTGTGCGCTTCGATCGCGCTTACGCGCAATATCCCGTTTGCAATGCCAGCCGCACGTCGTTCATGACCGGCCTGCGTTGCGAACAGACCGGCGTCACGGCGAACACGATGTTTTTCCGCAAGAAATTGCCGGAAATTGTGACCCTGCCGCAGTCGCTTCGGCAGCACGGTTGGACGGCGTTGTCTTACGGAAAGATTTATCACGTGGGTGAAGTTGACGGTGACTTTCGTAAAGCCTGGATGGACGTTGGCAAGTCGTGGGACGAGGCGGAAATGTTTCACGCGACCCCGGCGGGAAAAGTGCTTGAGGGACGAAATCTTACGGGCGGCAAACTGGCCTGGTGCCGCTGGGGCATCACGGCCGGAACGGACAATGATCAACCCGACGGCCAAACCGCTCAGCATGCCATCGCGGCGATTGAACGGCAGACCGTCGCCGGAAAGCCGTGGCTCATCGGCGCCGGATTTCATCGGCCACACGATCCCTTTCTGGTTCCGAAAAAATACTTCGATCTTTATCCGCCTGGCTCGCTGCCAATCTACCGCGATCCCACCAACATGACGCCAGCGCCGCTTTTGGCTTTGCCTGGCGGAAGTTATGCGCCGGCTTTCAACGCGTTCACTGACAAGGAACGCGAGGAATTCGAGCGCGCTTACTACGCCGGCGTTTCGTTCACAGATGCGCAGGTGGGCCAATTGATCGACACGATGGATCGGTTGAAACTATGGGATCGAACGCTGGTCATTTTTTCGGGCGACAACGGTTATCATCACAACGAGCGCGGTTGGTGGAACAAGAACACTTTGTTCGAGCGGAGTTGTCGCGTGCCGCTCATCGTCTGCGCTCCAGGCGCCAAAGCCGGACAGGTTTGCCGTACTCTCGTTGAGCTCGTGGATTTCTATCCGACTATCAATGATTACTGTCACATTCCAGCGCCGCATCCGCTCGCGGGACAGAGCCTGCGTCCGCTGCTGGAAGATCCGTCGCGTGCCGGCAAATCCGCCGCGTTCACTTTGGTGGTGCGCGACAAAAATAGCTATGGCCAGACCGTCCGGACCGATCGCTGGCGCTACACGCGCTGGAGCGACGGCACGGACGAACTCTACGATGAAACCCACGACCGCGAAGAAACTCGCAATCTGGCTGATGATCCCGAACACGCCACGGACGTGCAGGTGTTACGAAAATTGCTGAAGCAGGTGCCGCGGTTTCCAGCCGGACAAGCTGCTTTGAACGCGGAGACTGGATTCGCGCCGACGGAAGGTGCTTTTTCTCCACGCGCGCTTGCGGTTGTTGCGTGCAGCCGTGGAGCAATCCTGACTTCATGAATTGCCGACCTACAGCACTTTTGCGAATCGTGATGTTGGCAGCGATGATGCGCGGTGGCGGGACGCTGCAAGCTGCGGATTTTACGAACATTGTTCTCGTGATGGCCGATGATCAGGGCTGGTACGAAACCGGATACAACGGTCATCCGGATGTGAAAACGCCCGTGCTCGACGCGATGGCTGGACAGGCCTTGCGTTTCGATCGCTTTTACGCTGCGGGGCCGAATTGTTCGCCCACGCGCGGCAGCATCATGACCGGGCGCAATTCCATTCGCTTCGGCTGCCTTGACCCCAGTTACACGCTGCGTTTGGAGGAGGTCATGCTGCCGCGCATTCTCAAGGAGCATGGCTACCGCACCGGCCATTTCGGCAAGTGGCATTTGGGGCCCGTCAAATCTGCTTCGCCAGTCACCCCGGCGGCGTGTGGTTTCGAGGAATATATTTCGCACGACAACTTTTTTGAACTCAATCCGATGCTATCGCGCAACGGCGCCCCGCCGGAACAACGCACGGGCGAAAGCTCGGAGATTGTGGTGAGTGACGCGCTGGAATTCATCGGACGCGTGAAGACGGAAAACAAACCGTTCCTGGCGGTCGTGTGGTTTGGTTCGCCGCATTCGCCGTATTCCGGGTTGCCGGAGGATGTTGCGCTCTACGGCGATGTGCCCACGGACGAGATGCGCAACCGCTTTGCCGAGATCACGGCGATGGACCGAGCCATTGGACAGTTGCGCAGCGGGCTTGCGGCGTTGGGCTTAACCACCAACACGATGCTTTGGTACTGCAGCGACAATGGCGTTCCGAGCGGCACGACGCCGATGGGACCCTTGCGCGGCAGCAAAGGCACCATTTTTGAAAACGGCTTGCGGGTTCCGGCGATCCTGGAATGGCCGGCAGTGGTGAGAACTCCAGCGATCACGTCCGTGCCGGTTGTCACTTCAGACATGATGCCGACCATTCTTGATTTTCTGGGCATTCCTTATCCCGATCCGGCGCGCAAACTCGATGGCGTCAGCATCAAAGCTTTGATTGAAAATCCGGTCGGCGCTCCAGCGCGTTCCAAGCCCATTGGGTTTTGGCGGCGGTCGACCTCGGCTTATCTGACCGGTGCGTTTTGGTTTCCTAACAAAGCCGACCTGAAAGGTGATATGCCCACAGCGGCGAACCTGACTGGAATCCAATTTGAGAATCACGTTTATCCCGTGGCCAAAACGACCGGTTTCCCCGGCAACGCGGCGTGGCTGGAATACCCGTTGAAGTATGTCATCGACAGCGGCAACGATCTCCTCTTCAACGTGCAGATCGATTCCATGGAAGCGACCAATCTCGCGTCCTTGCAGCCCGACGATGTGCAACGTCTCAAGAGCGCCTTGCGTGACTGGCAGCGCGATGTGGAAGTCAGCATGACGGCCGCCGAATACGGTTTTACGAATCCGGTGCCAACCACGAACGTGCTGCTGCATTATCGGCTCGACGAGAGTTCGGGCCAAACCGCTCACCATTCCGCGCCCAATGATAACGGTGCTCGAAACGCGACCACCAGTGACTCCAGCCCGCAGTGGCAATCGACCGGCGGCGTTATTGGAGGCGCGCTTCGTTTCTCTCCGACCAACCAAACCGACGTGTCTAAAGCGTTCAGTTACACCGCCGCGACTGCAATCGTGGGAAACTATCCGTTCACCATCGCGCTGTGGGTCCGCGGGGTTCCGCAAACGTGGAATCAGGATTGCGCGTTCCTGGGCGATGCCACTCAGGACACCAGCTATTTTCAATTATCGATTGGAAAGGATGCTCCGTACACCGCGCGCGCGGTGGCTCGGAATACCACGATTCGGACCGCGGTTTCGCCTGACACGCTGCTCGTGGCGGATGATCAATGGCATCATTTGGCCGGTGTCTTTACGGCGACGCAACGGACGCTTTACCTGGACGGCGTCGCCGTCGGCATCGACACGAACACTGTCAATTTCGTCAGCAACAATAAGCGCTTCGCGCTGGGCGCTCTCATGCGCAGCAGCGCCACCGACGCCCATGCTGGTTGGCTTGATGATGTCGGCTTGTGGAACACCGCGCTGACGCCGGAGCGCATCGCCTTGATTCACGGTTTGGGACGTTACGCCGGCATCGACCTGGCTGATCCGAGCATTGACGCGCTGCTGGCACTTCATACGGCCAAGAGCGGGTTTGCGGTGGCGGCTGGATCGGTCTGGATTCCGACGAACGGTTTGATCGGTGAACCCGGTAGCAGCGGTGTCACGAATAATCATCCCTATCTCGTAGTCGATGCGAGTGGTGAAGGATTGATTCGCCTGACCCGACCGGAATTGCGCCTGACGCAGTTGAGCGAACATCTGATTTCGCTCTCGTGGCATTCGGGCTTTGCGGATTGGATCCTCGAAGAAGCGACCGACCTTGCCTCCGCCGATTGGGCCGAGAGCGTGGAGACGGTGGAGGACGATGGCGTGACCCGGTCGGTTTCCTATTCAATCCAAAACATGCAGGGCCATTTCTTCCGGTTGAAAGCACCTTGAGCGACTCGTTTAACTGACTTGATTCATGCCTAAATTTCTTCTCAATCCAGAACAACAGTGCCCGGCGGTATCCTTGTCGCGAGCCCGCTTGCATGTTGTGGCCAGCGCCTTCTCTCTGCTTCTACTGACATGTGGAACAAACACTTGGGCGACCGATTACGTCAGCGCCGTGCCGAGTGGCAACTGGAATTCCACAACCACCTGGTCGCCCGCGGGCGTGCCCACCATCAGTGACGGTGTAACGATTCTGGCGGGGCATTTCATCACCAACAATGTCGATACCGCCGGTGCGCGTTGGTTGACCATCGAAGCCGGTGGCGGGTTGCGTCTCGGTGGCACGAGTAATCCACGCAGTTTCACCTTGGCGGGAAATTTTACCAATAACGGGACGCTGAGCGGTTACACGTCGGGCACGACCTCGTTCATCACCAATAGTGCGAACGGCGTGTGGATCGGTTCCGGGGACACTTCAGCCGGTAAAATTGCCATCATCGTCAAAGCCGGAGTCACCTTGGACATTTCGGGGCTGAGCAGTCCCTTGAAGTATCGTTCCGCAGGCGGCTCGGCCAATATCGTGAATGGCACGTTGATCGCCGGCACGCAGATCATCGATGCGAATGGCAACACGGGTTGCAGCTTTACGATTGCGCCGGGCGGCACACTGGTTTCGGCCAACGCCAACGGCTTGATCGATGAGGGTGGCGCCGGGACGTTCCATTTCACCGATGGAACCGTGACGCTTTCGACCGGTGGCAATTACGTTTTCAATGGAGACGCCGCGCAGACCACCGCCGGGTTGCCGGCCACGGTGAACAACCTGACGATCAGCAACAGCGCCGATGTGAGCCTCGCGGGTGACGTAACCGTGAACGGAACGCTCGCGTTGAACAGCGGTCGATTGCTGGCAGAAGCCAACCTGTTGAGCTTGGGAGCGAGTGCCGCCGTTTCGGGCGCCGGCAGTTCCAATCATGTGATTGGCTCCGTGGAGAAGGCTTTCGCCAGCGGCGCGGGTCAGGCGTTTGTTTTTCCGATCGGCGACGGAACGGTTTACCTGCCGGTTGCGGTGAGCGCCATGAATGTCGTTACGGCAGGCAGCCTGAGAGTGAACAGCATCGCGATCGATCATCCGCAACTGTGGAGTTCCGGGATCGATGCGAGCAAGAGCGTGAACCGTTACTGGACGTTGATGCCGGCGGACGGACTGGCCGCCAGTTCTTATGACGTGCTGCTGAATTTTTTGGCGGGCGACCTCGACCCCGGCGCGGATCCGGCGAACTTCGTTGTCGAAAGCTTCACCGGAACGGCTTGGGTGCGTCCGGCGATCGGCACGCGGACCGCGACCAATGCCAGCGCTGACGGCTTGACTGCATTCGGTGATCTGGCCATTGGCGAACCCGCGCCCCCGCAGATCGCAAAAGCCTGGTCGGCCACTCCGACGAATTTTCAGTGGGACACCGTGAGTTTGAATTGGACGGGCGACTCCGGTGTGTTTGCCGACGGCGATGCGGTGCGTTTCATGGACAACGGTTCGGACGCTGCGCCGATCGAATTGGTTGGAACGCTCAGCCCGGCTTCGGTGACGGTGGATGCTTCGGACAAAAACTACGTTTTCAGCGGCACTGGGAAAATCAGTGGCGCGGGCGGGTTGGTGAAGAGCGGTTCCGGCACGTTGACGATTGCGAATGGCGCGAATGATTACTCCGGCAACACGTTGGTCAACAACGGCACGCTTCTTGTGAATAGCGCAATTGGCAGCGGCGCGAGCACGGTAGTCGTCAAAGGCGATGGCGCGGTGCTCGGCGGCGATGGCGTGATTATGGACGCCGTTACGGTTTTGGATGACGGCACGTTGTCACCTGGCGTGATGCTTGGAAGCACGAATGAGGATGCGGATGCTTCGGGCATCGGCACGCTCACGATCAACAACAACCTGACGCTCGCGGGGCAAACTTTGATGGAGTTGGACAAACTCGCCGGTACCAATGATCAGGTTGTGGCCACAGGAAACATTCAATATGGCGGCACGCTGGTCGTAAGCTCGCATTCGGGAACCTTGGATGGAGCGGATCGGTTCAAATTATTTAGTGGCGCGTCCTATAGCGGCTCTTTTGCGGAGATACTTCCGGCAACGCCGGGCGATGGTTTCGAGTGGGACCTGACTTCGCTCCCGGTGGACGGCACGTTGAAGGTGGCGGTGCTCACACTCAGCATTGGCAGTATCAAGCGGACAGCGCCCACCAATGCGATGCTGTCCGGATTTGGTGCGCCCAGCCAGGATTATTACATTTGGTCCAGCACCAACGTGGCGTCTCCGATCGAGAGTTGGTCGTTGTTGGGGTGGAGCAAGGCCACCGCTGGCGGGATCATAGACTTCATTGACAATCAGGCGACCAACGACCAGCGGTTCTATCGCTTTGGCGCAAACTATCGAATTGATTCACCGAAAAAATCCAGTGTTTCGTACGCAGGCTACAAGATTTCTTCCCAGAGCCGGTTCTATGGTTACAACTCGGTCGTCAATCGCGCCTATCCGCTTTACGATTACAGCGTAAATCTGCTGAAGGTGGGTTCAAGCTATATGGCGATCACGGGCGATCGCTACACCGGTTCGGGCGAAGACGGTGATCACATCATGGGCTGGACCTCGGCTACGGGTGAGCCGAACACGTGGAGTAATTTTAAAAGCTCCGGTCCCTTGTTCCTCAAGAGCGACAGTTTCGGTGCGAACACGATGGATCCAGAAATGATTTTCAACCCGGCGAACAGCACGTGGTATCTCTACGTTCAGAAGCAAGCCGGTTGTTGTGACAAGATCATGGTTCTGACCAGCACCGATCGTAAAAATTGGACCGCCAAAACCACTTCGGTCATTGTCAATATCCCCGGCAGCAAGGATGTCTATTGCCATCATCCGGAGGTGATTTATGTGCCGTGGTCCAATAAGCCGTTCTGGCTTTATGTCGCGATCAAGATCAACGGAGTCGAACAAGGCTATAAGCTGATCAAGTCCGCCGACCCAAAATCGTTTGACTACAACAGCCAAATTGACGAGAGCGGCTCGCGCAATCTCGGCAGTCAGCGCGGTTACCTGCTGGAAGCAAAGAACGGTCCGCTGTTCGTTCGGATTGCGACCACGACCGTCAGTGGCGCCAGCATTCCGATCA
>JBQCEJ010000684.1:0-5678 GCA_051960355.1 Verrucomicrobiota bacterium
TTCTCCTTTTGCGCGCAAAGCTCCGGTTCATCGCTCCCCCATGCCGCCCCGGCCGGTGGCACCGAAACCGCACGTTCAGGAAACGACGCTGAAAACCTGCACCTTCGAAACCGAACGGAAAACATTTTCCCTGTTCCTGAAAGAGAACAAAGGAGGCCGCTTTGTCCGGATCACCGAAGACGTCGGCGGCCGCCGCAACAGCATCGTCATTCCCGAGTCCGGCCTGGAAGCCTTCGTCAAAGCGTTCGCCGAAACGGTGAGCGACTCACCGGCCCCGCAGGTGTGAGCCGAGAACTGCGAAGGTCCATAGCGAATGTTTTGGCTCGGCTCTAAGCGCGGCTACCTCTCCGATTGGCTGACTCAGCGATGGGTTCGTTTCACGGGTCAACGGGTCAGCATCGCGTCGGAACCGTGGCTCGCAGGGCCGATTGCCCCCACGACCGGCATCGGTCCGGATTATTTCACCGCGCTGGCCAGCAAGGAGGGGCTGCGTCTCCAACCCGATAAAGCTGCGGGGGTGATTGCAGATTTTGCCACTCTACGAGGCGAGTCTTTCGAGCCATCTAACGTCGATCCTGGCGTGGTCCGTTTTTACGAACAGACATCTTCTTACGAGCTGGACGCGTGGGCCGAGTGGTGCGGCTTTTTTCGACCATTTGGATGGCTTTTGGCCATGCTATTCAGTCGCCGCCTTCAACAACTCAATGTCCCGCTATCGGGGCTCGATACCAGCAAGGGCCTCACGAGCGAGGTTCTTCATTTCATCGATCCGGAGATCGGTGCGCCGCGTCACACAGCTTGGTTTCGCCGTCTTCTCAGCAGCGGCAACGTCCTTTACGCAGGCTTCTACTCCGTCTGCATGCTTCCCGGCCATGCCAACCCGTGCGTGAAAGTTGTTTTCCCACTGCCGAACGGCAATGCGATTGTCATCATGCGGACAGAGTGCCGCGCTGACGGCTCCTTTGTAGTCACGTCCGCCGGGAATCGCTTCGGCGAGCCCGGCTTTTACTTCACGGTTCACGGTGATTCCGGCACCGTTTGGGCGCGCTATGTCCGGGCGCTCCGCGAGAGTATTCACGTCTTTCCAGCCGAGAACGGAAAAGTGCGCGCAGACCATGTTCTGACTTACTTTGGTGCGACCTTCCTTCGGCTCCACTATCGTATGCAACTCCAGCCGAATGTCGGCTAGCTTTGCTTCAGCGCGCTTCACTCGTTCACCAGCGCTTCAATCTCATCAAGCAGCCTCAGGTTGCGTTGGTAGGCGTCGGGGTGCAGCGTGGCGACGTCGGGCACTTCCGGGATGTGAAAATGCTCGACCAGGTACTGCAAGGTGAAGTCGATCTTCACCTTGTCGCCGTCCTCCTTACGGTCGTTCAACAGGTTGACCCGGATATTTTCCTCGCGGAACTGCGCGTCCATGAAGATGCGTTCCACGCCGGCGTTGTCCCTGATGTAAAACGCCAGCTCCTGTCCGCTGTATTCCACGTCATCCGGCATGCCGGAATTGTTGATCTTGGTTCCCGCGCGCGTCACCTGCACCGTTTGCGAGCGCAACGGATACCGACGTCCGGCGGTGAAGTTGCGCCCGAGAATTCTCTCGCACAGAATGGTTTCGTGTTCATCGAGGTAACCCAGCCGCATGATCGGGTTCAACGGGTAGAGAGGCGCGCGCTCCAGCTCGTATTCCGCCACGGCCTGTTTCACGGCCGCTTGCAGGGCGGGATCCACCCGCCACGGCGAATCCGGATGCACTGCAGCTTCCAGTTCCTTGCGATCGTTGCGCATGACCACGAGCTGCATCGGTGAACGATCGGCCAGATGAAACAGCCGTTCCGCTTGGCGCTTGTCCGCCCGGCCGCTCCGGGTGTCAAACAGCGAAACGTTCGCGCCGATCGTATGATTGGGTCGCAGCCACAAATTGTAATGCGGATGCGTGGTGGCGGACGTGCGCGCGGCCCATTCCTCGCCGATGGCCCGCCAGAGCTTGCCAGTATCTTCGGTGAAGCGCAGCGTGTGTTCCCGCACTTCTTGTCCTCGCCGGTAATAAATCCGACGGTCGCTGAGTTCCCGGCACACCGCTTCCGCTTCCGCCAACGTGGCTGCGCGCCGTTCCTCCGGACGACCGCCATGCGCCGGGGCGAAATAAATCACGCCGGTTTGGAAAGGTAGCCGCATGCCTTCAGGCTGCGTTCCGTTCGGGATATTGGGGACGCGACCTAAAGGCTCGCGGCTACACCCCTCGGTGCAGATGTTCCCCTCAATCACCACGTGCGCCCAGATATGCGTCGCGAGCGCGCCGTGCGGCGCGCCCGGGCCCAGAATCAGCCGTTGCAGGGTGGCTTCATTGCCAATCAGCATCCCCTCGCCCGGACCGGTAAGACGGTCCAGCGCCAGGCACAGGGTCGCGACGGTGGAATCAATCTGCCGGCGTCCGATGCGATCGTCCTTGGCCGCGAACGCCGCCCGCACGGCGGGAATCTCGCTTTCCGCCAAGGCCGAGAGTCCGGAACCTGGTGGCCCGTGCGGCACGCACCGGTGCCAGTGCAAATCCCAAGGCGGATTCAGCACGATCAAATCCGCATGGAAATCCACGGCGCGCATCAGTTCGTAAAGCCGGGTGACATCCGCCGGAATGAAAGCACTCAGAGAGTTGAAACCACCCGGATCAATATCGCAGCCGAGCAGTTCCGAACCGCGTTTGGCGGCGCCGGCGAGCAACTGTCCATTGCCGCATTGCAGATCGAGAATGAACGGCCGCAGTTTGGGCAGAGGCTGGCTCAGGGCTTGGGCCCATGGGACGGGCGTGAAATATTGCGCCTGCCCTTTGTCAGCGGCGTTGCTGGCGGATTCCAGCATTTGCTGGAAGATGGCGGGATTGATGTTGGATTTGTTCATGGGTAAAAGATTTAGCCGGCTTGATCCCTGAAGGCGGGCGGCTACGGGTTTCGGGCTGTCGAACGCTGTGAAATCATCCCCCGGGTAAAGACAAACTGAGTTTGTCTTTACCCCTCGTGAAAGCGACGTGGCAAATCCTGAACCCGGAAAAATGGGTGCTTGTAACTCAGCGAAATCGGGGGTAGAAAAGTTTTGATGAGTGAAAAATCCCAGTTAGCCATGGGCCCGTGGGTTGCGGACAATATATACTGTTAGGCCACTGCGCACCATGAGGTTTCCGCGATCATTTATTCGGAGAGTTAGGACGCTTCCACCAGAACCGTTGCCTGATTCAGCGCAGATTGTGCGGAACGATTTGCCGCCGATTGTCAGAGAGATAGCTTCCAAGGACAGGCGTTTTGTGGTTTTGATTTCACAAGACCGTGAGGGGATCTTTCGTGGACACAGTTTCACGTGGTTTACTCACGCCGACGATGACGTATGGAGTGCATTCTGGACGCACCACGATTTTGGGACTGTCACACAGGACATTGAGGTTGTGCTTGGAGAGGCGCAACGCCGGATTCAGACTTATGAGATCGAGCATCCAATGGCCTAACTACGGCGCTGCAGAGAATCGGCGTGGGCCGTAGCAGATTTATGGTTTTGGAAATTCCAAGTTTTACTTCGCTGTTTGAGACCGGCTTACCCGCCGATCTCTCAGCTGATCGTTAGGCCACTCGACACACATGAATTTAACATCAACAAGAATCTGAATATGGGAGGAAGACTTTGGCATTACTTCGTGCCGCACGACAATGATGTGAGTGCGGCGTTGCAGCGTTTGCGCCGAGATGTTTTCGCACGTGGCGATTATGAGACGGACGCCGAGATGACGCCGAACGAGCGCAAAGCCCTTTTGGACGACATGCGCCCCGAGCTAGACCCTTGGGTGCAGAAGACCCAGGAGCTTTCTGCTGGTTTGCCACCTGGCCTTGCAGATTTGTATGCTGGAGCAGCAGAGCAGTTCAGAGACGAATTGATGAAAGATGATGTTGACCTGGGCGAGACCGAGAAGACGCCGGAAACGATTGAGGAGTTGTTGGAGATGCGAGCAGAGAGCGGCACATCTTCGATTCTTGACATGACACATGTTTCGGAAGAGCCGGAGTTCGGCGCAGTTTGCCCGATGCCCGTCGAGCGTGTTCGAGAGATATTTGGCACCGACAAGCCCACGAGGAAAATGGTGGAGTCCAAAGTCGGATACCCGGAATTGGCAGATGATGACCCGGTGATTATGGAAGGTTGGCAGGGCTGTTATTTCACCGTGTATCGTGATGGCAAGCCGCATGAGATTTTCTTTGTCGGCAGTTCAGGCGATTGATATGGGACCGTGGCCTAACAAACCAGATGCAGCGAACCCGGCGGTCGCGCTGCGGTTGACAATTCAGGATCAGTTGCGCCGGGCCGCTGATCTGGAGCGTTCGGCGACATGCGCGTCATGAGAATGCCACCAGCCATCCTTCCGCTCGTTTTGGCATTTGCATTTGTAGCGGTATCGTCGCTGCTTTTGTTTTTCGTGGAGTCTGATGGTGTTCGCCTGATTTTGTACCTGCTTTATTTCCCGGCAGGCATTCTCACATTCTTGGTTTTGCCCGGAGAGGTTTTCAGTAAGAGCGGGAGTCCAGCCCTGTATGTGACTGTGATGTTTCTTTTGGCTATGCTGCAGTGGTATTTCATTTTCTTAGGTGTGCTTTGGCTGAGACGACGAACGTTGGAGAAGAGAGGTGAGATATGAAATATACGCCGAACCAGATCACTGCACACAACGCCGGATGGCTGTCGCCGTTCCGCTTCGCGGGCAGCGTCTTTTGGCCCGGCGTGTGTGAGTTCAATCGTTAGGTCTCTATGAACCGCATCATGAGAAATGTGTCGGTCGCCTTCGGGGCTTTCGGCTTAGTCTATGTGGTCAGTTCACTCATCGCTGGGCTGGTCATGGAGAGCCACGACTACCTTGGACAGGCATGGCTTATACCGAACTGGCCAGTTTGGCTGAAGATATTACTCGTTATTTCGTGCATTGTTGCGAACATACCCACGATGCGTTCGTTTTGGCGTTCAGTTTATGGCACAGAGAAAGACCAAAAGAGCAGCAGGGAGACCTAACAAAACGCTCGAGCCAACCCGGGTTCGCGCTTTCAGTTCCGCTGTCGCGGGTCACATCTTTTCGTCCCGGGTGGCTCAGCTTGGTCGTTAGGCGTGAATCATTTTATGAATGCGAAACCAGATGAGCTGACAACATTGGGAGCCGTGGGTTACATCCTTGGCCTGGGCTGGGGATTGGTTTGGAAGTATTACCGGTTTTTCGTTGTTCTTTTCGCAAGCGCCGGCTTTTTGCTGCTTCTGTCCGGAAGCAGTGTTCAGGTGACATACTGGCAGCCAGCAAACCTTTGGACCTTTAAGATTTCCGATGGGGCATTTATTGGATTGTCCTTTCTCGCTGGGAGCGCAGCGCTGTGGTTCTCACGTTACGAGTCGAACAAGTGATTCATAACGCCGAACCAGGGCGCTGGAGACAATCGGCGTGGGCCGTTGCAGTTTTATGATCCGGGTTTTTAAGAGTTTTATTTCGTTGCGGCGCGCGGCTTACCCGCCGATGTCTCAGCTTTTGCGTTAGACCATGAAACGCCTGCTTTCATTCATTGGGTTGATCGTTTGCGTTGTGGGCTGCAATCGTGATGCGAAGATTGAGCGAGCGGTGGTCGGTGTTTGGAGGCAGGGGCCCCATACGTTGTCACTTGCTG
>JBQCEJ010000685.1:0-2824 GCA_051960355.1 Verrucomicrobiota bacterium
AATTTCGACTGGCGCGTGAGAAGATCATGCGCCGGCTTGCACCGTTCCAGCATCGGACCGAAGCGATCACGAACGAAATCCTCAGCGTCATCCTTGTTCGCTAGGGCGTACATCGACGGGCCGGGATCTTCCACGATCAGCCAGAGCAACAGCAGCAACAGCGTCAGAGTTTTCGAGGACTGCGCCGAACACTTCACCGCCAGAAATCCAATCGTCTTATTCGCCGCCGCCTCCATGAACTCCTTCACCCATGGCGAATTCGCCGAACGCCACTTGCCCGGCATCGGCGACGTGTTATCCACTTCGACGTGATCCTCTGCCCACTCCCACGGCTGGCGAATGTCCTGCTCCTTCCATGCCGCCATCGCCGCGCGTTCCACCGGACTCAGATTCTTACTCGCCATCTTCAACCTCCTGTAAATCAGTTCTACCAAGCGGGTTTGACCGAAGCTTTACCAGCGCGTCGTGAATCCACTCCCGCAACAGAGCCTCAGCTTCTGGTATGGAAACGCCGACAACCTGCGGAGCCAATGACGCCGGACCGGTCAGCAACACAGCCTTCGCCGTCGCAATCATCTGCACCGTCTCCTTTTCAATCAGTTCCACCGGGTAAACCTTGGAGTCGTTCAGTTCGATCTTCTGTTCGAGCAGCCGATTCTGTAGCAGGATTTGCCTGGCCTTCAGGACGCTGGTGTCCATGTGTTCAGCCCCGTCGATCACATCCTTTCCCGCCAGATACGCTTTCCACTCCGCCACACTCAGCGACCCGTTTGGCCGGGGCTTCGGAGCATCATCACGCTCGGAATACCGCTGGATCGTCTTCCTTGAAACATTGAGGATGCCGGCAAGCTGGCTCTTGTTCTTTGCGAACTTCGGTGCCGGACCAGTCCGCCCCGGCTCCGTCGCCGCCGCAACTTCCGCGCTGGAACCCTGATCGCAAATCCGCTGCAACATTTCCACCTGCGCGGCATTCAGAGGCTTCCCATCCTTGACCTGCGTCGCAAGGTTGACCGCGTTCCCCTCCAACAACATCTTCGCCTGAGTCGGTGAAAGTCCCATAAACCGGTTTAGGGGTGAAAAGGTGTTGTCCCAATGTAGTGCAACTGTAATACTCTGAACGAATGAAATGTATTTCTATTCGTCAACCGTGGGCCTGGCTCATTTGCGCCGGGCTGAAGGATATTGAAAACCGCTCTTGGCCAACCAAGCATCGCGGCCCCGTCGCCATTCACGCCGGGAAACTCAAACCGTCTGAAGATGAACTTCGCCAGATCGAACGCGAATTCCGGGTGAAAATCCCACGCGAGCAACTGCAATACGGTGGGGTCATCGGACTGTCGAACGTCACGGATTGTGTTTCCTCTCATCGCTCAAAGTGGTTCTTTGGCGACTTCGGGTTCGTTCTGTCCGGCTCGCGCTTTACTGCCTTTCGCCCCATGCCCGGCAAGTTGGGATTCTTTAACATCCCGCAAAATCTGGACTAGGGTTCGCCCGTCGATATACCGGTTGTCCTCGAAGCCGAACGCTTCCAGAAATTCCTTCCGCTCGTTGTAGCTGCCGAACACGACCACGTTGTAAAAATCCGTGTCGTCCTTCGTGCGGTTCATCGCCGTCAACTTCTCGTACGCGGCCTTCACCCCCTTCAACTGCTCGCTGATCTCGTCCTGATGATCCGCATTCGGCTGACTCGGCGCTTCACCAAACATCTTCATGAACTCCGCGTGATCGAAGCCCGTGTTCACCAGACTGATTTCCTCCGTCAGCATCTCCTTCAGCTTGTCCAGATCGAAGTCCCCGCAAACCTCCTGATTGTTCAGCAGGATGTTCAACTCCTTCTCCCGCGCCTCCGCCACGTCCAGCACTGCCACCGTGAGCGAGTAATCGGCGGAACCCTCCAGCGCGTCCAGTTGCGAAATGCGCTGATGCCCGCCCACGATGTTCCCGGTTCGCTTGTTCCAGACAATGGGCTGCACAAGGCCGACGTTCCTCATCGTCTCGCGCAGCTTCAGCTTGTTCCGCTGGCTGATATGCCGGGGGTTATACTTCGCCCCGGCCAACTGCGAACGGTGAACCGTTTCCGTCGTGAACGTTTGAAATTTAGAAACCGCGCCCGCGTTAGACGCCGACGCCGTACCAGTCTCTTCTTTTGATCGCTGCTTCGGCATAAGGGTACCACTTCAATAGTCTTTTAAAATCTTCCGGGTGTTTGTCGTGAAGCCAGCAAAGGGAATCGTGATTCAGACCGACGCCCGTCGTAACCGCTCCCGGCTCGGCTTCAGGAATTGGAATTCCGTTCGTCTTCAGATAATCCAGCACATCCTTTTTGTTCCAATCGCGGATCGGGAAAATCAGCCGTCGCCAGATCGGGTCTTTCGAGTCGCGCAGATTGGCGAAGAATTGCCTGCGGGGAAGTCCGTCCGCGTCCTTCATTCCGGTCGCGCAGAAATCAGTTTCCACAAGATCAAGCGAATACGCATACGCATCCTTCAACTTCATCTCCGGCAGCTTGTCAATCCCCTTGGTCGCATCACACCACACACCATTCTTCATCGCCGTCATCATGTCCCAATGCGGCAACTGAACCACTTCCACTTTCCAACGCTCCTTCGCGAAACGCATCCACTCATTGCAGACTTCCAAGTCAGGCACGCAATACCAGAAGAACGCCCGGACAGTCGGAAAAATCTTGCAGCATAAATCCATCACCGCCAGCGAGTCCTTCCCCCCGGAATAACTCACCGCGATGACCGGGTTGATCCTCGCCCTGGCTTCGAGCGCCTGAATTGTTTTTTGAAGGTCCATTTGAACAAAAGCCCGCTGGCGA
>JBQCEJ010000686.1:0-5614 GCA_051960355.1 Verrucomicrobiota bacterium
AGAAATCGGGCAATCCGACGGCAGCCTCGTTTTGGCAGGTAATCTCACCGTGACGCACAATGGATCGGCCAACCTGCTGATTTCTCAGCCGATCACCGGTTCCGCCAAGTCTCTAACCAAAGCCGGCTCCGGCTTGCTGACGTTGAGTGACGCCAGTACTTACAGCGGCACCACGACCGTCAGCGGCGGCACGTTGCGGCTGACGGGAAGTCTCGCCAGCGCGACCACGGTCAACTCCGGAACCTTGGAATGCGATGGCAGCATCGGCGCGGCGGTCACGATCAACAACGGTGGCACGCTCAAGGGCACGGGCAGCATCAGCGGCAACGTCACGAACAACGCCGGCGGCACGCTCGCCCCCGGGCCGTCCATGGGCCGGTTGACGCTAAACAACAATGTCGTCCTGAATGCCGGTTCGACGAACACCTTTGAAGTGGATGGTAGCACGTCAACCAATGACATGATCATTCTGGGAGGGAGCGTCCTCTACGGCGGTGTGTTGAACATCGTTACGAATGGCGGCTTTACCGTGGGCCAGACCTTCCGGTTGTTCAGCGGCGCGGGCGCGACGAATGCCAGCAACTTCGACAGCATCAGCGGGAACGCCGGGAGCGCGCTGGGCTTCTCGTTCACCAATGGCGTGCTGTCCGTGATCCGAACCGGCGCGGCATTGGCCGATACCGTCCGAGTCGAGGCCGCCGCGAATGGCAGTGCGAACGCCAGTGTAGCGGCCCAGACGCTCGCGTCAGGCCGATCGATCACCAACTATGCGATCGGTCGTGATGGCGGCGGCGTCTTTCTGACCAACTTGCCGGCGACGTGGTCATTGGTGAACCGCACCGGCTCGGTGGTGGACGCGGATCTGGTGGCCGCGCCGGATGGCAGGAGCGCGGTGTTCACAGCCAACGGCCCGGGGTCAGCCCAGATTCTGGCGGTGGCCAATGCGACCAATCTCGTGCCCTCGGGCGTCATCACGGTCTCCCCGCCGACCAACAAGACGGAGCGACCCTTCATCTGGGTGCGCAACTCAGACAAGAACGCCATCCTGGATAAAATTCAAAACAACGCGTGGGCGGCCAATCTTTACAACAGCCTGGTGACCCGCGAGGCGGCCGGCTTGGCGAGCTATCAGGTCAACAAGGATTCCTGGTTGCGCGGCTTGCCGGTGCTGTGGACCAGTTCGCCCGCCGTGTTCAAGACGGAACCAGCCTACAGTGGGGTGGGCAACTCGGCGGAATCCAAATTCAATGACGCCTTGGACTGCGCGATACTCTACTACCTGACGGGCGACACCAATTACGCCCAATGCGCTGCGGATGTTTTGCACAATACCGTGAAGACCCTGGCACCGGTGGCCCCGTCCACCAGCGTGGGCGATGGCGGCTGGATCATTCAGGACGATCTGCTCTATGAGGCCCGGCAGGTGGGGACGCAGCTGCCGATCATTTACGATTTCCTCTACTCCTGGCTCCAGACCCATCAGGTCTATGACGTGCAAATGGCCGGCCCGACGAATTTCAATTTCACGGCGGCGCAAACCGTGTTCCGCACCTACTACCAGATTTGTCGCGATCATGGCAGCGCGGACAACAATTGGTCGGCACTCATGGCCACCTGCATGTTGAACAACCTCCTGGCGCTCGACAGCCTGACGGAGCGCGCAACGGATTTGCAGGTCTATCTCACCACCGGCTCCTCGCGGCAGGCCTCGCTGAATTATGACTATCGCAATTTTTCCAAACCCGGCGATATCTGGCCCGAGTCACTGCAATACTCCTCTGCCGTCAGCACCATTCGCACCTTTCACATGGCGCTGCTGGAACGTTACGACTCCACATTGAATCTCTTTGGCGTTTACACCAATCTGCCCACCAGCCTGCCGCGGATCGCACAGTTGTGCTATCCCAACACCGCCATGCAGATCAGTTTCGGCGATGGTCATCGGGATGATGGAACCGGCCAGCCCTATCCGACCTATGAGATGGCTTATCAGCACGCTTGGCTGCGTGGCCGAACCAACCTCACCTCGCTTTTCGGCGGCCTCCTCAACGGCGGCATCAACGCGGGGAAATACACGCGTTCCTCCCTCTCGGATTATGACAGGCTAGGCACGCATACGGAACCGCTGAAACTCTTGTGGGCGGCACCAGCGATTTCTGAACCCGGGGTGGCGCTGACTTATCCGCGCTCGGATCAACTGCCGTGGGCGGGCATCGCCTTGCAGCGCAATCCCTCAACAGTGAACAATTCCACTTTCGGCCTCATGGGTTTTGTGGGCGGCGCCGCGCACGTTCACAGTCACGCCAGCGGCATGAGCATGGAACTCTTTGGGTTGGGGCAGGTGATGGGCGCAAAAGCCGGCCGCGATGCCTACGGCTCGACCATTCACGAAAAATATTATCGCCTCTTCAGCGCCAACAATACCGTGGTCGTGAATGCAGCTTCGTCCGGTTCGGGCGGGTGGTCTGGTCTGGGCATCAACACCGTGCAAACCGTCGCCATGGAGCCGCAGCCCTTCGCGGCGGCGGTGTCCTCCAACTTTTCGTTCACCTGCAGTTCCTTCGTTGACGACAAGGGCACGCTGGCCGAGGCAACGCAGCAGCGCACGCTCTCCATCATTCGCACCTCGCCGACGAACGGGTTCTATGTGGATTTCTTCCGGTCCAGGTCCACGGTCAACAATCGCGTCGCCACCACCCTGAACGGCAACGTCACAAACCAGTTCCACGACTACATCTATCGCAATATTGGCTCGACCAATATCAGTATTACGACCAACGGCGTGGCGCTGGGATTGGTCAGCCAGCCGAACCGTTTCCAGAATGATATCGGTGACACCTACGACCAGCCGGGCTGGCGGTATTTCACGAACACCGTTGTTTCCTATCCGCACAGCCAGTCAACCCGGGTGCAGTTCAATGCCACGCCTTCGACCACGACGCTGTACATGGACATGATCGTGCCCGCCATCACCAACCGCGAATACGCCCGCGTCGCGTCGCCGCCCATTGTGGACTACAACAGCACGGCTCCCGGTCCGACCGTGGTCATTCGCCAGATCGGCGATGCGTGGGACAAACCCTTCGCGGTCGTCTATGAACCGCATTACTCCGCGTCCGGTTCAACCATAACCAATGTCACCGCGCTCTGGCGCAGCAACAGCGTCGTTGGTTTGAAAATCGAAAGCGTCGTCGGAGGTCAAAACCGGGTGCATTACGTTTTGTCCAATCCCAATGCCACCGACACCTACACCGACAGCGCCATCGGCCTCTCCTTCAAAGGGCGTTTCGCCATTGCCACCGACAACGGGGATGGCACTGGTTCGCTTTACCTGGGCAGCGGCTCCAGCCTCCAGTTTAATGGCTACCTCATGGCTTCGGTCTCCGGCGCAAACACGCAGGCACAACTGACGTTTGCCACGGGCCAGCCGCCGGTCGTCACCGCCAACAGCGCGGTCACGGTCACCTCGCCCGGAGCCACGTTGTCCAGTCTGGTGACCAGCGTCGGGGTGCTGACGCCCGCTTTTTCCAGCAGCATCTTCAGCTATTCCGTCGGCGTGACCCTGGAGGTCACGAACATATCGGTCACGCCCACGACTGCTTTTGCCGACGCGACGGTTCGGGTGAATGGAAACCTTGTAACTTCTGGCACGCCTTCCAGTCCGATCGGCCTCAATCCCGGCGTCAATCTCATCAACACGGTCGTGGTCGCGCCGGATGCGAGTTCGACCAACACCTACACTCTCACCGTGAACCGCAACAGCTATAAGGCCTGGGATGCCAACAGCACGGCAGCCGGCGCGGGAGCGACACCGACCGGGACCTGGGGTGCGAGCAGCTTTTGGAACAGCGACCTGACGGGCGGCGGCGCGGGCGCGTTCACGAGCGCCACCTTCAATTCCGATGATCTCTTCCTGGTGGCCAGTCCGTCTGGAACCAGTGGCAGCAACGCGTATAGTGTTACTGTCACTGGTTCGCAATTTGCCAACAGTCTCAACTTCCAAAGCGCGGGCGCGCCGACCCTTTCCGGCGGCACGTCAATCACCCTGGGCGATGGCAGCGACGGCAGCGGCGGCATCACAGTGCCTCAATACGCCTATGGCACGACTGCCCAGGGGAATCCCACGATCAGCACGCCGGTCATCTTGAATAACTCGCAGTCGTGGTTCGTGGATACGGCCCGGACCTTGACAGTCAACGGAGAGGTCAGCGGCAGCGGAACATCGCTCACGAAATTGGGCGCCGGCATTCTCCGGCTGAACGCCGCCAGCACACATGATGGCGATACAATCGTGAGCGCCGGGACGCTGGCTTTGGGTCAAGTGTCACCCCTGCCAAACACTTCTGGAATCTTTCTCGCCGACGGCACCACGTTGCGGCCGGAGGTGACTAATGTGTTCCTCGGCGCGCCCATCGTTCTTAGCGACAGCGGCGGCACCGCGACGATCAATGCCCCCACTTTGAACCTTGGCGGCGGGGGCGGCATCGTCTCGCCGCTTACCCTGGGCGGTCCGATCAGCGGCGACGGCACTGTGGTGTTCAACGGATCGGCCAATGACAACACCTACGGAACCATCCTGCTCAACGCACCGAGCACTTACACCGGCGACACGCTGCTGAACACGACTTCCACCGGCGCCACCCTTTTTCTAAAGCTCGGCTGCAACAACGCGTTGCCCGCCACCACCGTGCTCACGATTGATGGGGGCAACGGCGCGGGCCGTGGCCGATTTACCCAGCTCGACCTGAACGGATTCGACCAGACCCTGGCCGGTCTGACCAATGTCCCCCGCACCCTGCGCTTGCAACGGATTGTCAACCGCAGTGCCAGCTATGCCGTCCTGACGATGGATAATGCCCAGGATTGCACCTTTTCGGGCCAGTTCGGGAGCGCCAACGCCAGTACGGGCGGTGTTAATTTCGGGCTGACCAAACGCGGGTTTGGAATTTTCTCCCTTGCCAGTGCGACGGCCTACACCGGCGACACCACAGTGGAGGGCGGCACGCTTCGTCTGTCGCAACCGACCTTGGACAGCCAATCCGCCGTCACCGTTGCCGCCGGTGCGGTGCTGCAACTGGACTTCGCCGGCACCAATCACGTCGCGTCGCTCCTGCTGGCGGACACGAACCAGCCCGGTGGTATTTACAACAGCTTCAACGCCGCTCCCTACATCACCGGCCCGGGCAGCCTCGAAGTTTCCTCCGTGCCGACTGCTCCCATGATTGACTCGGCGACCCTGTCCGGCACGAACCTGATGATTTCAGTTTCCACTTTGCTGGGGCTCAATTACGTCTTGCAGTCGGCCACAAATTTGAGCCCGGGCATGAACTGGCAGAGCGAGTCCACGAATACGGGCTCGGGGGATCCGTTGCTGCTCACGGTGCCGATCGAGCCGGACAAGCCCCAGAAATTTCTGCGGATTTGGGTTTATTGACGCGGTGCCGGTGCCCGCTAACGGCCAACATGGGGATGGCTGAATGGCTGTGCGGACCCCGCGCAGTTCTAGTTGCCGGTCGGCCCGGTTTGATCGGGTGCATCCTGACCCTGCCTCGGTTCCCATTGCAGGAGGAGCGCGACGTTTACGCCGCTTCAACGTGCGCAAACCCGCAGGGCA
>JBQCEJ010000687.1:0-2321 GCA_051960355.1 Verrucomicrobiota bacterium
GGCAAGAAATTTCTGTTCTATACTAGAACAACACTTTCCAAGTGAACCTGGTAGCCTGGTCGCGACATGCCACAGGCCGGCCAGAATCTCGTGGGCGACCGCGTGAAGGAAGCGCGAAGGAAAGCGCAACTCACGCAGGACGAGCTTTCCCAAAAACTGGCGAAGCTGGGCGTCTCGATTGACCGCGCTGGCGTTGCGAAGATTGAGACGGGGATTCGCGGCGTTCTGGACTTCGAGCTAGTCGGCCTTGCCAAAGCCCTCGGCATAAAAGTGACGTGGCTGCTGGACGTGAAGGAGTAGCAGATGGCAGCCTTCTACCGAGCCGCGCTTGCTGATTTCCTGACCCAATCTCCCGATGAGATTCTCGGAGCGCTTCTCCGTTCCTACCAGCACAACGAATTGCAGAAGCGGCAGACGAAGGCGTGGGAAATTGAAATCAAAGTTCTCAAATCAGCGTGTGAGAACATTATTCTCCACAAGGCAGCCGCTGCGAAGTGGTCATTGCTTTTGGAGTATCCTATCCCTCGTCGGAAAAAGCGGCTCGACGGCGTGCTTTTGGCGGAAGATGTAATCATCTGCCTTGAGTTTAAAACCGAAGACAAGATTCACAGCTTGCAACCGCAACGACAAGTGGAGGACTACGCGCTCGACCTTCGGGACTTTCACGAGGTAAGCCGTCACCGCCGGATCGTCCCGGTGGTAATCGTACCCAAAGCGCCCCAAGCAGATAATTCGACCGAACAGATTTTCGACGATGTTGTCCGTCACGTGAGACTGGCGAACGCGGCGGATCTCGCCTCGGTTCTGCTGATGGCATTCGAGGTCGAGCACGCGATAGAATCCGAACCCATTGATCCAACGGCTTGGGACAATTCCCCTTATCGCCCTGTGCCGACAATTATTGAGGCGGCGGAGGCATTGTTCGCTGGTCACAATGTTCGAGAAATTGCTCACTCCCACGCAGGGGCGACAAACCTGACGACCACATCGGACCGGCTTGTGGAGATTATCCAGCGAGCGCAGCAGACTTCTGAGAAGGTCATTTGCTTTGTCACGGGCGTTCCCGGCGCGGGGAAAACACTGGCCGGCCTAAATGTTGTTCATAATCCAGCGTTGCGGCGGGAGGGCCGACCGGCCGGTGTCTTTCTTTCAGGCAACGGCCCGCTGGTGAAGATTGTTTCGGCTGCGATTGCGCGCGACCACAAACGTCGCGTCCGGGAAACTGGCGGAGAACGAACTGTCGGAACTTTCATCCAGAACGTGCATGTGTTCGTTCGAGAGGGATTGGAGAAAGCCGACAAGCCGCCAGTTGAAAAGGTCGTCGTGTTCGATGAAGCGCAACGTGCTTGGAACGCAAACCAAAACCGAAAGAAGAACGGATTGGAGATTTCCGAACCGGAGACAATGCTTTCGATCATGGACCGCCACCAAGATTGGGCGGTGCTTGTCGCACTTGTTGGCGGCGGACAGGAAATCCACAACGGCGAAGCCGGGTTGGCGGAGTGGGGCAAGACTCTCCGCGAGAAGTTTCCAAAGTGGAAGGTCGTGGTTTCTCCCAAGGCACTGGAAAATGACGCCAGCACCGCAGGCCATCGGCTTTTCCCGGACACAAACGCTGGCTCGCTAGTGATTCAGACAGAACCATCACTCCATCTGGAAGTGAATCTGCGCTCATTCCGCGCACAAAAACTTGCCGAGTGGGTTGATGCTGCGCTGGCTGGCGACACCTCGAAAGCAGCGGCTACTGTGCCGAAACTCCGGAATTTTCCTTTCGCTCTCACACGCTCACTTGCGACCGCGCGGGCTTGGTTGCGCGAAAACGCGCGAGGTCAGCAACGTGTCGGTTTAGTCGCCAGTTCTGGCGCTCTGCGCCTTCGCGCCGATGGCCTCGAATTGTCATCCGGCTTTCGACAAGGCAACCGCGACATGTATGTGCATTGGTTTCTTGCACACCCGCCGGACGTTCGTTCTTCAAACCAACTCGAAGTCGCTGCGTCAGAGTTCGAGTGCCAAGGGCTGGAACTCGACTGGATTGGCCTTTGCTGGGGCGGAGATTTTTCTTTCGATGCAACGGGCGACGGCTGGGCATATCGCAATTTCAGCGGGACGCGCTGGGGAATTTTGAAGAACGAAATTGACCGGCAGTACTTGTTGAACACTTACCGTGTCCTGCTCACGCGCGCACGACGGGGTTTGATCATTTGGATTCCTCAAGGCGACGTATCGGATCCAACGCATTTACCAGCATTCTTCAATTCAACTGCGGATTTTTTGATTCGCTGCGGAGTTCCAGTTGTTTAATTGGTGAGGGTGTATTACTC
>JBQCEJ010000688.1:0-2223 GCA_051960355.1 Verrucomicrobiota bacterium
AGAGCTGGAAAGCTCGATAACGAGTGAATCCGAATATGCACCGCCAAGCTCTCGCTCCTCCTCGTCATCAATGATCGTGTCCGCTGGAACAAATACTCGGCGTGCCCCGGCTGCGTAAAGCTGCGCTCCGCAGCAACACACCCTTCTGTGTTAGGCCACGTTGTGTGTGAGTCTGTCATCATCTCTGCATCCCATCAAGAACGTCCAAGTCAACTGCCTGCCGACTCGTCGAGTCGAAGTGCAAGCCATGAAGAGGAACGTCGGAGAGCCGACGCAAAGCGCGCTGCTCTAAACCAACCCATGATCCTCGCAACTCCTGCTCTGAAACCGGTGGCATCTCGTAAACCTCGTAGTGATCACAATAATCGTCGCTGGCCTCGTCGAAGCGACACCAAAACAAATACGTGCCGGACTCATCCGTTGCGACGAGCATCCGAGGCACATCGTAAAACTCACGATACACAATGGAGGTCCATCTTGGCATGACGTGTGGAGTGGCCTAAAGTGAAAGCTCAGGCGCGCCGCCCCGAGGGGCCAGGAGAGATAGCAGAGGGCTCCTTAGCGTCTCCTGGAGCGTCTGGTTGGCTGACAATACTGTGAACCTCATAGACACACTTCCAGGAAAACTACTGCCGCGACCACCACGTACGCGACGGCCAAGAAGGCTAAGACGATTTTTGTCGGAACAGCAAGCGGATGCGAGAGGTCTCTTTTGCTAAGCCGGTAAAATGCGCGTGTGGCCGTTGCTGTCCAAACAGCAGCTGACACGCCGAACAGCACGACAGGTCTGTAGAAAAGAACAGCCTTCGCTCGATAAAACTCCGCTTCCGTCGTGGCGTTCGGAAACACATCGACTTTGCAGAAAAGCGCAGCGAGCAGCAGGCTGCTCGCTGCGCACATGCATGAGGTAATGGCGAGAGTTTTCACGTGAGCCAACGAAAAAACTCAGCGACCGGCGGGTGAGCCGGATGTGAACTGCAAAGTGAACGGTCCAAGTAACCGGCAGCGACAAACTGCAACGGCCCGCGCCGCTTCGCTGGAGTGATCTGGTTCGACGTTTTGTGTCTCATGGCCTATTGATTGAACTATTCCACAGCGCTACCGCCGCAAGTAAATAGCCGTAGTCGTTTGTCGCCGATCTTGCCAGCAGATTGTACTCGCTGACTGCGCGATAAACGGTGTTGGTGTCTCCCTCAGCGAGTGACTGCTGAATCCGCTCCATTGAACCAGCCAGTAGCAGATGCTCTTTCGCAACCCAGGACCACTCAATCGCAGCTTGGACACGCCCAACACGATGACCGGTGTATGCGACAAACATCAGGCCGATTGCCGCTCCAACTGCTATGATTACTCTCCTCATCGGGCAAATGCGTATGACGTCGAACGATCAAGATCACCGACCACTGCTGGAAACGGGCTCTGGCTGCCAATCCAAACTCCCAAAAAACCAACAGCGTGATAACTGCAACGCCGGGCAGTGGTTCGGTGCATCTGCTTGTTGAACTAAGACGCTGCGCGGCGACGGTGATTTTTCGCGGTCGGGCGGGGCTTTGTCTTCCTTCGGCATGGGGCCACTCTACTACTCTGAGCGGATATGAAAAGCTCCAATCCGTCCTTCACCGGCACGCCTCAACCCCACCCGATTCGCACCTCCGGGCGCGAGTATGCCAACCCGGTCGATTACCACCATCCCTACGCTTCCATGGCGCGCTTTGCCCAGGCGCTGGCGCTCCAATAAGACGCCAATCGCACGCGCCACGCTTATTAAGTCAACTGCGCCTGCTCCATGAACATCTGCGCTGCGATCCGGCCGCGCTCACCGAAGACCAACTGCGCGATTATTTCCTCTTCGTCAAACTCAAGACAGTGGCGGCTCAAGCTGGCGGCATGAATCGCGCGCAGCAAAAATCAGAACCGCGCGGACGCACCGCTCTTGTCCCGACGCCATTCCCGCCGGTCTGGCGCGGGGAAAAACCGCCCGGGGCAATGGCTCTTCAAAGGCCAACGCGGGGCGGGAATACCGGCGAACGAGCTGAGCCGTGCTTCGGGGATGGATAAGTGGATCCTAAGTGGCCGTTTGCGGATGACTCCGACCCTCCCGGCTGAAACATAAGCGCCATAGGACGCGCTTTCCACTCCTTTACTCTTCTACCGGGCTTGTTCAACCAGTGGCGTGTTTGCTGGCTCCGCTGCGCTCCGCAGCAACACACCCTTCTGTGTTAG
>JBQCEJ010000689.1:0-3470 GCA_051960355.1 Verrucomicrobiota bacterium
AGCAATGCCGCATCCGCAATCGTTGCACATATTACTCCAATTCCACCGAAGCGATCTCCAGTTCCCGTCCGCTCCGCAGTTCATCGCTCAACTCAAGGCAGCGCGGACACTCATTGATCAAATCCTTGCACACAAATTCGGCCTGACAGGTCGCGCACCAGCAGGTTGCCAGAACCAATTCGATATCCAACCTCGCGCCATCGGCGATCGTTCCCCTGCAAGCCACATCGAACGCAAAGTGCAGCGCTTCCGCCACGACCCCACTCAATTCGCCGACATGCAATCGCAGGCTGATCACGCGCTTCGCGCCGGCACTCTTGGCCGTATCCACCGCGATCCCCACCGCCTCTTCAATGATGGCCAGTTCGTGCATGAAAGTGCGGAGCCCGCCCGAGCGCTCCCTTTGCCCACCAAGTTCTCACCCCTGCCCCATTCGCGCCCCACTTCAATTGACAATTCCTGAGCGGCTATTGACAACCCGCGTTGAGCGCGAGCACCGATTCGGGCGAAGATTTCAGCAGGGAATGACAACGCTCGAAGCCAAAACGAACCTTACGGCCAAACGGCTCAAACTCGCCATCCGCGGCGCAGTGCAAGGCGTGGGTTTCCGGCCATTTGTTTATCGGCTTGCGGATAGCCTTGGCCTGACGGGTTGGGTGAATAATTCACCGCAAGGCGTTTTCATCGAAGTGGAAGGCGCTCAAACCGACCTCGAAAATTTCCTCGTTCGGTTGGAAGCAGAAAAACCCGCGCACAGTTCCATTCAGAGCTGTCAAAGCTCGTGGCTTGATGCCGTGGGCTACGAGCGTTTTGAAATCCGGGCGAGCGAATGCTCCGGCGCCAAAACCGCGCTGGTGTTGCCGGATATCGCAACTTGCCCGGATTGCATCCGCGAGATTTTCGATCCGGCCAACCGGCGCCACCATTATCCATTCACGAATTGCACTCACTGCGGGCCGCGCTTCAGCATCATGCACGCGCTGCCGTACGATCGGGCCAACACAACCATGGCACGATTTGCGATGTGCCCGGCGTGCCAAAGTGAGTATGACAATCCAAACGATCGACGCTTCCACGCACAGCCCAATGCGTGTCCCGTCTGCGGTCCGAAACTGGAGTTATGGGCCACAACTTCGAATCACAGTGCCGGCATTGAGCGCGAAGAGTCACCACCTCGTCTCGCCGAAGGGCAAGCTGCGTTGCGGGCCGCCGCCGCCGCGATTCGTCTCGGCCAAATCGTGGCGGTCAAAGGTATTGGCGGATTTCACCTCGTGGTCGATGCGCGCAACGAAGCCGCCGTGCGCCGGTTGCGCGAACGTAAACATCGCGAGGAAAAACCCTTCGCGCTCATGTTTCCCACGCTCGCGAGCGTGCAGACGGCTTGCGACGTTTCGCCGCTGGAAGAATGGCAGTTGCGCTCGCCGGAAGCGCCGATTGTGCTGCTCCGACGCACCACGAATTCCAAATCGCCAATCGCGAGTCTTGTGGCTCCCAGCAATCCCAACCTCGCTGTCATGCTGCCGTCCAATCCGCTGCATCACCTGCTGCTGGCCGAACTCGGGTTTCCAGTTGTCGCAACGAGCGGCAACTTGAGTGATGAGCCGATTTGCACAGACGAGTTGGATGCACGGAAACGCTTGAGCGGCATCGCCGATGTTCTTCTCGTTCACAATCGGCCGATCGTTCGCCAAGTGGATGATTCCATTGTGCGGGTCATCTTGGATCGCGAAATGGTTTTGCGCCGCGCGCGCGGCTACGCGCCATTGCCAATTGCGACGCGCACCGAAATCTCGCCCAGCGCGACGACTCTCGCCGTCGGCGCGCATTTGAAAAACACCGTCGCGCTGGCGATCGGTCAACAGGTGTTTCTCAGCCAGCACCTTGGCGATTTGGAAACGGAACCCGCGAACCTCGCCTTTCGTCAGGCGGTTCAGGATTTGCCACAGCTTTACGATGTCGAACCGCAAGTCATCGCGGCCGACCTGCATCCGGATTATCTTTCAACCCGGTTCGCCGAGGAAGTGTGTTTGAAGCGGACGCTCTCACCCGTCGTTTCGCGCAAACCCAAACTGCTTCAAGTTCAGCACCACGAGGCGCATGTCCTTGCCTGCCTGGCCGAAAACGAGGTCGCCCTGCCCGCGATCGGCGTGGCGTGGGACGGAACGGGCTACGGTGCGGACGGCACGATTTGGGGCGGCGAGTTTTTCCTCGTGACGGATGACGCGGTGGAACGCGTTGCACACTTGCGACCGTTTCGATTGCCCGGTGGCGATGCGGCCGTGAAGGAGCCGCGCCGCGCTGCGCTGGGTTTGCTTTATGAGCAGTTCGGCGGCGCATGTTTTGAGCGTGCCGATCTCCCAACCGTTGCTGCATTTTCCAAACGGGAAAGAACGGCTCTCCGCGCAATGCTGTCGCGCGGCGTGAATTCGCCGTGGTGCTCCAGCATGGGTCGGCTCTTCGACGCCGTAGCTTCGCTGACTGGTTTGAGACAGCAGATGCGTTTTGAAGGACAGGCCGCCATGGAATTGGAATCAGCGCTCGATGCTGTTGACACCGAGCCCGCCTACGAACTGGCCCTCCTGGAGGACGGCCCATGCGTTCTGGACTGGTCTGCATTGCTTGAAAACATTCTCACCGATGTTGCTCACGGAGTTTCGCCAGCCGCGATTTCGGCCCGGTTTCACAATGCCTTGAGCAACACAATCGTTCAGGTGGCGCGGCATTTTGATTGCCCGAGAGTCGCGCTGAGCGGCGGTTGTTTTCAGAATCGTTATCTCACCGAGCGCAGTGTAATGCGCTTGCGCAACGAAGGCTTCCAGCCGTATTGGCATCAACGCGTCCCCACCAACGATGGCGGCATTGCGCTGGGGCAAGTTGCCGCCGCGCGTCGCGCCCAGCCCGTTTCACTTTTCAATCAACACACATCACCCTGACCATGTGCCTCGCCATTCCAGGTAAAATCGAAAGCATCTCCGGAGACGATCCCATCACGCGGATGGGCCGGATCAACTTCGGCGGCATCGTCAAAGACGCGAGCCTCGCCTACGTGCCGGAAGTGACGATTGGCGATTACGTGATCGTGCATGTCGGTTTCGCGCTCAGCAAAGTGGATGAGGACGAGGCTGGGAAGATTTTTGAGTACCTGGAGCGAATGGAAGAATTGGGTGAACTCAAGGAGGACGCAACATGAAGTATCTCGACGAATATCGCGATGGCGATCTGGCCAGGCAGATTGCCGGTCAGATTCACCGCGTCACCACGCGCCCTTGGAACATCATGGAAGTCTGTGGCGGCCAGACGCACGCGATTGTGAAGTTCGGCATTGATGAACTGCTGCCCAAGGAAATCACGCTCATTCACGGTCCCGGCTGTCCCGTCTGCGTCACGCCCTTGGAGACGATCGACAAGGCGCTCGCCATTGCCGCCCGGCCCGAAGTTATTTTAACTTCCTTCGGCGACATGCTGCGGGT
>JBQCEJ010000690.1:0-4763 GCA_051960355.1 Verrucomicrobiota bacterium
GGAGGCGATCATCCGCTCCCGCACGCCGCTGATCGCGGTGGAAAGCAACGAAGAACCGCAGATCGTTCGGATGGTGCGCCAGATCGGCAATCGCTTGCAGGTCAAAGCGTACCGCTGGACCGTGACCGACGGCCTTCAGGCCTTTGAACCGTGCGATCAGCCGACCCAGTCCATTCAGAAATCCAACGAGTTGCTGAGCTACATCAAATTTGATGCGTCTTATTGCCTGTTCGTGTTACTCGATTTTCATCCTTACATGCAGGACATGGTGCACGTGCGCCAGTTGAAGGACATCGCACTCACCTACTCGAAGCATTACTCGACCGTGGTGCTGGTCGGCTACTCGTTGACTGTGCCGGAGGAACTCAAACCGTACACCGCTTTTTTTAAATTGCCGCTCCCGACGCTCGAAGAATTGCGCGCAATCGTTCTCGAAGTGGCCGGCGACTGGGGCGCGGAACATGGTCGGCGCGACGTGCAGACCACGAACAAAGCCCTGGATCTGCTCGTGCGCAATCTCGCGGGCCTGACAACGACCGACGCGCGCCGACTCGCGCAGAAAGCGATCGGAGATGACGGTGTGATTTCCGAATCCGAAATTCCCGAAGTGATGCGCGCCAAGTATGAACTGCTCGGACGCGACGCCTTGCTGCAGTTTGAATACGACACTGTGAAATTTACGGAAATCGGCGGCATGGCGCGCTTGCGGCAATGGCTGGAAGTGCGGAAAAGCTTTTTCCTCGAACTGGATGCCGTGCTCGATCCGCCACGCGGCGTCTTGCTGTTGGGGGTTCAAGGTTGTGACAAAAGTCTGGCAGCGAAAGCGGCGGCAGGGATTCTCGGCGTGCCATTGTTGCGACTCGAGTTCGGCGTGCTTTACAACAAGTACTACGGCGAGACGGAACGCAATCTGCGCAAGGCCTTGGAAACCGCCGAAGTCATGTCGCCGTGCGTTCTCTGGATGGACGAGATCGAAAAAGGCCTGGCGGCGGACGGCAATGATGACGGACTCTCGCGGCGCGTTCTGGGAACTCTGCTGACGTGGATGTCGGAACGAAAGAAACCGGTTTTCCTGGTTGCCACAGCGAACGACATCACGCAACTACCGCCGGAATTCGTTCGCAAAGGCCGCTTCGACGAAATCTTCTTTGTCGATCTGCCGTCCGATCAGAACCGCCGGGATATTCTCGGCATTCACCTGCGCAAACGGCAGTTTGATCCGGCACACTTCGACTTGCCGGCGTTGGTTGCTGCAACGAAAGGATTCTCCGGTTCTGAAATCGAACAAGCGATTGTGTCCGCGATGTACACGGCACACGCGCAGAGCCGCGAAATCGCTCAAGAAGATTTACTGGCGGAGATTCGGCAAACGCGGCCCCTCTCCGTCGTCATGGCGGAGAAGGTGCAAGAAATTCGCGCCTGGGCGGCCGCGCGCACGGTGCCGTGTGATTAGATCGCAGCCGCAATGGCGTCGCCCATTTCACGGGTGCCGACCTTGCGAGCGTTCGCTTCGTTCGGATTGAAAATATCTCCCGTGCGGTTACCAGCCTGGATCGCTTTGCCAACCGCGCTTTCGATCGCTGCAGCCGCTTCGTTCAACTTGAAGCTGTGGCGGAGCATCAACGCGGTGGACAAAATCTGAGCGATTGGATTGGCCAGGTTTTTCCCGGCAATATCCGGCGCTGTGCCGCCCGCTGGCTCGTAAAATCCAAAAGTCGTTTCGCCGCTGGTCGCCCCCAAACTGGCGCTGGGCAACATGCCAAGCGATCCCGCCAACGCCGCCGCCTCATCGCTCAAAATGTCGCCAAACATATTTTCGCAGAGCATCACGTCGAACTGCGTCGGCCGCAGCAGCAGTTGCATGGCGCCGTTATCGACGAACATGTGCTCCAGCGCGACCTCGGGATATTGCTTGCCGACGCGGGTGACGACTTCGCGCCACAAGACGCCGTTTTCCAGCACGTTTGCCTTGTCGATGCTCGTGACTTTCTTGCGGCGCAATTGCGCGGCACGAAATGCCACGTGAGCAATGCGTTCAATTTCCGGCGTCGTGTAAACCATCGTGTCGATGGCGCGATGCTGGCCTGGCGCAATTTCCTCGGTCTTCTTGGGCTGGCCAAAATACATGCCGCCCGTCAGTTCGCGGACGACCAGAATGTCGATGCCATCGCCCTGACGTTCCGGACGCAGAGGACAGGCGTGAGCGAGCGCTTTGGGCAATTGCACGGGGCGCAGGTTGGCGAACAGTCCAAATTCTTTGCGGATGCGCAACAGGGCGGCGCGCTCGGGACGCTCTTCCTTGGGAATCGTCGGATCGCGATCCGGCAGGCCGACCGAGCCGAACAGGATCGAATCGGAATTGCGGCACAAGGTCAGCGTCGCATCCGGCAATGCTTTTCCGGCGGCGTCGATGCCCGCCCAACCGACCGGTGCTTCAGTAATTTCGAGAGTGAAACCAAATTTCTTTTCCGTCGCGCGCAGGACTTTGATCGCCTCACGCATGACTTCGGGTCCAATGCCGTCGCCGGCCAACGCTGCAATTTTGAAATGCTTCATGATTTATTTTCCCGCCGCAGCAGGGAGCGGGATGCTAATAACTCGGGCTAAACTCGCAATTGCAATTTTGCTGGCGCGACGGCACCGCTCGGCTTTTATGCGCGGGAGACTGCCCCGTCGCTTGATTCAATTTGGAGACCAGACCAGATCGGGATTGTTGGTGCGCCCGCGGTTCAGCGAAAAATCCCAGTAACTCTCGTTCTTGAACCGCAAGACATGTCCATCCAGGAAGACAAACTGCGCGCCTGTCGCGTGGAGATTCGTATGAACATAGTTGGGCGTGCCGACGGCTGGCAGATTTTTTGAATCGAACAACCAAACCACCGCCGTGGGACGCGGAATCGAACTGAGCCTTGCCGAGTAACTCCCCGAACCGGTCCCGTTGACATTCTCGTTCAAGCAATAGTGAAAAAGATTTTTGCCGTTGCTGCGTCGCGAATTGTTCGGGCAAATCCAAACCGAACGGCCCACATCCGACTCGGCGTTGGTGCGCCAAGGCATCTCATGGTAACGCGGCAATCCCAGGAGTTCCGGCAACTGAATGTACCATCCCGTGTTTGTGTTGCTATCGGACGGATTGGGCGAACCTTCCGGCGGCAACAGATCGTTGTTGTCCGTCGCATAGAGTTGAGTGGCCGTTCCCCACTGCTTGAGATTATTGAGGCAAAAGGCTGCGCCTGCAGTGTCCTTGGTTCGATTCAGCGCAGGCAAAAGCAGGCTCGCCAGAATGGCGATTATGGCGATCACCACCAGGAGTTCGATCAGAGTAAATGCACGGCCCGCTTTCATTCCCAGTCCTTGTGCTTGGCGACCTTTTATAAACCGGGCCGGAAAAATGCAAGGTTTTCTGAACCTTTGATTGCCTTGACCCGGAACGCCCTCTAGGGTTTGCCCGCGATGATTCGTTTGGTCCTATTTGATATCGATGGAACGCTGGTTCACACGGGCGGCGCCGGGGTAAAGGCATTTGCCAAAGTGTTCGCCACCGAATTCGGAGCCACGGATCATTTCGAACGGATGAAATTCGCCGGTCGCACGGATGTGAATCTGGTTCGTGAATTTTTTTCGTATCACAACATTCCGGCCACGTCTGAGAACTTCCAACGCTTCTTCGATCGCTACGTGTTTTGGCTGGAATACATTCTCTCCAACAGCAAGGCCGAAGCATGCCCGGGAATCTGGGAATTCATTTACGACCTGAAGGAACTATCGAAGCCGCCATTGCTCGGCCTGCTCACCGGCAATGTGCGCTTGGGCGCGGAAATCAAACTTCGGCATTTTCAACTCTGGGACGTGTTCGAGACCGGCGCTTTCGCGGACGATCACGAAGCGCGGGATGAAATTGCAGCGATCGCGCGGGCGCGCGGCTGCCGCGTGTTGGGAGAAGATCTGCGCCCCGACCAGGTGCTGGTGATTGGCGATACGCCGCTGGATATTCGTTGCGGACGAGCCATTGGCGCGAAGGTCCTGGCGGTTGGAACTGGCGGCGCAACGATGGAAGAACTGATTCGCCATCAGCCCGATTGGGCCGTGCCGGATTTGCGAACGATTTCAGCCGCCAAGGTTTGCCTGCACGACTAGAAGCCGACCGCGTCAGTGTCGATGCGGTCCGCCGCCGCAGCAGCCACCACAACCGCCGCCGCGGGGCTTGCTGGCCGGAGCCGATGCGCCGCCACTTCCACTCGAAGCGAAGACTGAGAACGCTTTCGCCAGTTTAGCCGAACCGCAGTGCGGGCACTTCGTCCCTTTCCAATCATTCGATCGCACGAGCAGTTCGCTGTCCTTTCCGCATTTCTCACAATGAAATTCGTAAATTGGCATGAAGCGAAAATAGCCAATCGGCAAGGAATCTCAAGAACACCGTCGAAGCGTTGGCATCAGCAATCGGCCCCATGTTGATCACGCCCGAGGTGAATTAGCTTTATGAAAACGCCACTCGAACGCTGATCCGCCAACGGACAGTGCAACGTGAAAGGCACTTATGCGAAAAACTACGCTTCAACTTTTGATCATCGGCACGGCGGGTCTGTTCCTGACTTCCGGCTGTATTTATTCTCATCACATGGCAGCTCAGGAACCCGTCGTCGCAGTTCCAACCGGTCAAGTCATCGTCACCGAAGCGCCACCGGCGCCAAGGCGTGAGGTGATCGGCGTGGCTCCAGACAGCACCCAGGTGTGGATTGCCGGCTATTGGATGCACACGAACC